>SYNW01000136.1 GCA_005805045.1 Actinomycetota bacterium | reverse complement strand
GCCGCAAACGCACCAAAAACTGCTCCGATGAAACCGACTAAGAGAAACGCACGACCAATCGTGCCGCTTATCCCTGCGCTTGCGAACATGCCGCGCTCCCAGAAGACTCGATACGGTCGGCATTTTTCTCTGCATATTCGTTTGAGTGTTTCACTTCGATGCGATTCGATTCAAAAGTGCCGTCAATCATGCGACCATGGGCGACAACCGAGATGCACTCTTGAAAAATACCGCCAGGGTCACCGGAATAAACGACATTTATCGACTTGTTGTTGAATGTCATCACAAAACTGGTGTTGCTGCCAATTTTCTGCAGTGAGTTTTGTTCAACCGTGCCCTGAACACGCAAACGAGTCGTCTCTTCGCAGCCGCTGCGAACCCCGATTTCATCGACATTGCAGTAATAATCGATTGCCGATCTCAAAAACTGGGTGACGATAACCACGCCACCCAGGCCAACTAGCGTCAGCAAAATAATCGGCAACCACTTTCGCGGCTTTTTGGCGGGCTCGATCGGTCTTGGGGTTAATTCCACTACAACCAGGTCTTGTCTTTGTCGGTCACTGATTGTGCAGACTTTTTGGCGCGCCGCAGAGTCGAAACCGCGAACATCAGAATCGCCCCGAGTGTCACGATGTATGAACCAAAAATGAATCCGGCGTCTTTCATTTAGTTTGCCGGCCCTTCGGCGCGACGCGCGACAATCGCCAAATCGAGACCTTGGTTGTCTGCAACATCGACCAGCAACATCGTGCGCTGACGGTGCAAGACGAGCCAGATGAACACGAGCGTGAAGCCGACCACACCGCTGAACAGAGTGAACAACATTAAGTCATCCATTTTGACATCACCGTTCGGATTCAAAACTGTCGCACCCTGGTGCAGACTGCGCCAAAGCACGACGCTGAAATGCACGAGCGGTATCTCGAGCACCGCCAACAACGCCACGACTGCCGAACGACGAGCGCGTTGCTCGACAGAACCTTCGAGGCGTCGTACCGCGAGATAACCGATGTATGTGACGAACAAAAATGCAGTCGTCGTCAAGCGCGGGTCCCACTGCCAGAACTCGCCCCAAGTCAATCGACCCCACAAACTGCCGGTAATCAGCGTGATCGCCATGAACATCACGCCGACTTCGGCCGAAGCGCCCGCGAAGCGATCAAAACCCATTGAGTGCTTCTTGCTGATGAGCCAACCCGCCGATGCAACCGCCGTAAATACAAATGCAAGATACGCAATCCACGCCGAGGGCACATGCACATACATGATTCGCACCGACTCACCCTGCACGACATCTTGTGGGGTCAACAGCAAACCACTGGCAACGACCCACGCCATGACGGCAAGCGCTAAAACGCCGATGGCCTGCGTCGCGCGGGTGCCTGTTGGTGATGTCTCTTGCGAAACTTGCGACATTAAATCATCTCTCCTGGAATATCTCTCACGAATTTAAATCTATTCATCGATCAGCGACCCGAAAGCCAATGACCCACTGACACCGAACACCGCGGTGAAAACTGTCAACAAACCAATCCATGCCCAACCTTCTGACGTTTGCGCACCGCCACTGCCGAAAGCCGCTTCGGTGGCCCTCGTCGCCGCGATAAGCACGGGCGCCACAACTGGCAGCAACAGCAAAGGAAGCAAAGTTTCGCGTCCTTTTGCGCCTGCAGTGAGACCGCCATAAAGAATACCAACGAAGGCCAATCCGCTCGTCGCGCAAAGCACGCAAGTGACCAACAACACCAGACCGCTTGCAGTCAAGTCGACCCTATATAAAAGGACGGCACCGCAGATCAGAACTATCTCAAGTGCAATAAGTTTCAATGCCAGCGCAATTGCCTTGCCGAAAAAAACTGCCGACAGATCAATGCCCGCAACTCGCAGTGAGTCGAGCGCGCCATCTTGGGTGTCTATCGCAAACGACCGTTGCACAATTATGAATAACGAAAATAATGTCGCCAACCAAACCAGACCACCAGCAACGCGTTGTAAGACATCATCGTTGTCGAGCGCAAAGGCGAACATCACCATCACTAAGCCTGCAAATGGCAACACCTGATTGGTCACGACGCGACTGCGCATTTCAATTTTCAGGTCTTTCGACAACACGGCAGTTACAACTTTGCCTTTGGTGACCCCCGTATCCAAACTATTTTTCATGTTTCAGTCACCACGCCACCGACAACGGTCAGAGATCGCGTCGCCAAATTTTGTGCTCGGTCAATTTCGTGGGATGCAAACACGACCGTGGCCCCCGCATCCCGCGCCGAACGCAATGTTTTATCGAGTTCGTCCCGACCCTGCGAATCGAGCCCTGCATGTGGTTCGTCGAGCAACCAGAGTTGTGCTCGGCGCACGATCAACGTCGCCAATGCGCACCGGCGACGTTGCCCCGCCGACAGATTCGCCACGCGCGTTGCGCTCAGGCGATCGGACAATCCCATTATTTGCATCGCAGTTTCGACATCTTGAGCTGATGCACCGATCAATCGCGACCAAAATGAAATATTTTCCGCAACTGTCAAATCGGGAAACAGACCATTGGCGTGACCGAGCAACCCAACTTTTGCGCGCACCGCGCGACGATCGACACCCAAGTCACAGCCCAGCACGATCGCCGAACCACGAGCGATCGGCAAAAGTCCCGCGCAGGCACGCAACAAGGTCGTTTTGCCTGCACCGTTCGGGCCCTGAAGCAACACGATCTCTCCGCTCGCGATTTCAAAACTTGCACCGGCAAGCGCCGGAAAATTGTCGTAGACAACAACGACATTGGAAAAACTTGCAATCATCACTTACCCTTGAAATTTGCGGCGCGCTTTTCTGAAAATGCCGCGCGACCTTCTTCGACATCGGTGCTCGCCCACGCAAGATCTCGCGCTCGTTGCACCAGTTCGTCAACTTCTGGCACGCGTGATGAAGCGTTTAGTGCCGCCTTGTGCCCAGCGATTGAAAGCGGCGCAAGCACTGCGATTTCCCGCGCCCAAGCAAGTGCCGCATCAAAATCGCCAATGCGATGCACCGCACCGAGACTCGCCAACTCTTTGCCAGAATAATTTTGTGCTGCGAGCAACATCGCTCGAGCAACCGGCCACGAGCATTCGCGGGTCAAGCGCTCGACGGTCCAATGATTGACCACCAAACCAAGTCGAGCCGCGGGCACACCAACTATTGCTCGCGCGGTGGCCACTCGCAGATCGCAAGAGATCGCAAGTTGTGCGCCGGCACCAAGTGCGTGGCCGTCGATCGCCGCGATAGTCACGCACGGCGCAGTTGCGATTTGAATCAACAACTTGTGCAATGCATCTGTGAACTGTGTCTCGCGTACGCCAGATAAATCCGCCCCAGAGCAAAAAGTATTTTCAGCGCCCGTCAAGACCAAAACTCGGGCAGACTGCGCCTCAGCCTGCTTTAACGCTTGAGCCAACTCAGACAAAGTCTCTTGGTCGACTGCATTTTTTCGCGCAGGTCGATTGATCGTGGCAACCAAGACCGAGTTATCTGTTTCAATTTTCAACGACATCGATGACTGCCCCGTAACATAACCACAACGCTATGGATTCTCGCACACAACCCGATAATTCGGATCGCCAGCCAGATCACGACCCGATTCTCGTCAAACGAGCGCTTATTTCAAGTTGGGCGAAGCGTGCCACCAATCTCGGCTACTTACTTTTTGGTGTGTCAATGGTCGCAGTGATCTGGGGTGTCGTCGTTGACTTCACACCCAACACGAGTCGCGTCGCCACGACTGCCCTAATCAGCGGATGCGTCGTACTCGCACCAGCGATTCTCGTGCAGTACTCGGTCAAGGCCGCCGTGCGTGACGAACGCGAGAACTCTTTATAGCGCACAAAAAGATCATAATTTTTCATCAGCTATAGAATAAAACGATGCAACAAAAAACCGAACATCATCCGGCGTTCGAGGAATATTGCGAATGCATCTTTGAGCTTGAAGAGGACCATGTTGAACTAATTCAGGCGCGCATCGCCGACAGATTAAAATTTTCTCGTGCATCAGTCTCAGAAATGATCAAGCGCATGCAGAGCGAAGGTCTCGTTAATTTGTCTGGGCCACGCATCGCCCTCACCAAGACTGGTCGCAAACTTGCCGAGGGAATCGTGCGCAAACATCGAATCGCAGAATGCTTCTTGATCGATGTTCTTGGTTTGTCTTGGTCAACCGCGCATCACGAAGCATGCAAATGGGAGCATGTCATCACCGACGAAGTTGAACTGGCACTTTCAAAAATGCTCGGCAACCCGACGGCGTGCCCGCACGGCAACCCGATACCCGGATCCGGACACCGCAGCGTTTTGCTCACACCGTTAAACACGATTGAAGTCGGCGATTCGTTCACTGTTGTACGTATTTCTGAAGAACTCGAGGAAACCGCAGGTGCGCTCGACACGCTTGAAGCCAACAAAATGTTTCCAGGGCGAAGTGGCACGGTCACCAATCGCAGCAGCGAAGGTGGCGTCAGCGTGCTGATGTCTGACTCTGCCAAATCTGCACCAACTCCAATCGACTCGTTTATCAGCGGTCGCTTGCTCGTCACAACAAATAAATAGATCTGTCGGTCATGAAATTGGCTTTTAGTCGCGTCGTGTTGATGCTGGGCATTCTCTTGCCAGTCGTGACTGGTTGTGCAACAACGATCAACGAGTCGGCACCTTCAACCATCGCCGCAACTGGTGCCGCCGAAAAAACAATCTCGACGATTGATCCTCAGCTTGACCGCGAAAAACTTCTCGCTCAAATGTTGCAAAGCGTCGAGGCATTGAGCGATGCGATGCAAAAGCCTGATCGTAAACTTGCCATAAAACATCTGGACCAAATCAAATTGATCGGCGACGCAGTTCGACCAAAAATAGCCGAACTTAGCGACCAACTTGCAGCCGACTTTGACCGCATCGTGGCGCTGGCAGAGAGTTCTGTCGAGCGCAATCGCCCCGCGGATGCAGACAAGGCCTTACGATTCTTGCCGCTAATCATCGACTCGCTTAAAAATTTTTAGTTATTCATCTCGGTAGGCAAAGCCTCGCTGTGCACCACACTCAAGCGGCGTGTCGACCGCGTTAAAGCCACATACAGCGCACGCAAACCATGTGTTTGAGCGGACACGATTTTTGCAGGTTCAACAACAACGACTCCGTCGAGTTCGAGACCTTTCACAACGCTGACTGGCACGACAGTCAAGCCATATTCGATACCCGCGACGCCTGCGCGACCGTAAGCGATTTTTGCGTTATCAAGCGCACGACAGATTTCTTCGGTCATCTCATCCGGACAAACAATCGCCACGTTGCCATCACTCAGTTCGGCGACAAGATTATTCGTCTCGTTGATCAACTTGGCCAACAAATCACTGCTTGAACAAAGCACGAACTTTGGTGATGCGTCACCTTCGCGCACGGACACCGGCGCAACCTGGTTTGGCGCAGCCGCAAGCATCACTCGCGTCGCCAAATCCATTATTTGTTTTGGAATTCGATAGCCGACTGTCAGGCCGATAACGCGCGAAGGATTTTTCTTTGGCAAGTGTGCAAGAACTTCTTGCCACGATGCTGGTGCGTGCACCGAAGTGGCTTGCGCGATATCGCCAACAATCGTCATCGAACCGTTCAACGAGCGTCTCGAGACCATTCGCAACTGCATCGGCGAAAGATCTTGCACCTCGTCAATCACGATGTGACCGTACGTGCGAATTTCGTCTGCCTCGTTGATTCGACCACCGCGTCGTGGGCGCGGACCCAAGACTGCCAGAGCCTCATCAAGCACGGCGACATCGGCGTCGCTGAATTTGGCGTCGGCAAGACTCGCCGCTCGCGGACGGTATAGCGATTCATACTCTGCTGGCGTACACACTTTTTGTGCTGCAAGTCGCATCAACGCCTTCGACGAATAGAGATCGTGCAACAACTCTGCGGGTGTCAGCACCGGCCACATGTAGTTAACGACTGCTTGAAACTCTTTGATCTCGCTTAAAGCATCTCGAGTTGATTCGAGATCAAGTTCTTGATTGTGGCTCGAAGCGATCATCGCCAAAACTACTTCGGTCTCGACCCAATGATGTGCCGCGTTGTGTCGCCGAAAGCGTCGTCGCGCCTCACGCACAATCGTCGCCGACTCGCCACTGGTCAATCGCAGATAGCCGGCACCAAAACCAATTTCGACGTCTTTGCGCAACGCACGTTGACGATCGCGAACTGCTTTTGCAACAACTTGGGCCATTCGCAAGTCGCCCTTGATTCGCGCAACACTTTCGGCATCTTTCGCCGTATAACTATTGCCACGCACGAGGTCTGCTAGCACGACCTGTTCGACACCCGCCTCGCCAAGCG
This sequence comes from Actinomycetota bacterium, assembly GCA_005805045.1. GTDB lineage: Bacteria > Actinomycetota > Acidimicrobiia > Acidimicrobiales > Ilumatobacteraceae > BACL27. The sequence continues at coordinate 19,130 of SYNW01000136.1, read as the reverse complement.
ACGGCAAAACTCTTTCGATGTAACGCAAAAAGACTCTGTTCGGGCCAACGACTAAAACACCCTGATCTTCGAGCGGAAATCTAAATGTATAAAGCAAATACGCCGCGCGATGCAAAGCCACGACCGTTTTACCCGTGCCCGGCCCACCCTCGACCACGACGACACCTTGTTGCGACGAGCGAATAATTTCGTCTTGCTCGGCTTGAATCGTCGCGACGATGTCGCCGAGTTGACCAGTTCGTCCACGAGCCAAAACTGTCAACAGCGTGCTGTGACCACGCAAAGTTGGCCCGTTTGAAATTGGTGCACCATCAAGGCCATCGTCGTGACCAACGCCCAGGTGACCCGCACCGAACAACTCATCTTCAATGCCAAGCAACTCGCGTCCCTGCACCGCGAAATGTCGACGCCGTGCCAAGCCCATTGACTCGCGCCCGGTCGCGCGATAAAACGGCTCGGACACCGGCGCACGCCAGTCGACAACAACTGGCTCGCGATTCGAATCAGCGACTGCGATGCGCCCAATATGAAAACTCTCGAATGTTTCGGGTGACTCGGTCAAGCGGTCGATTCGTCCAAAAACAAGTGCGGCGTCACCCAAGTCGAGTTGGGTCAACCGCCCCACCAAAACCTCGTCGAATGCATTTCGTTCGTAGCGCGCCTGAAAAGTGCCCCCGGTCGAAGCCTCGTTCATCTCCCGAATCTGCCACGCGTCGTTGCGCGTCTGCTCTAAACACTCATAAGCATGGTCGATAAACCGCTGTTCGTCGGCAAGTTCGGGGTGCTGTTTGGTCATTAAATTTCGCAGATCCTTGAAAATGGGGTTTATTTACTCTACAGACAAAACATCACATTCGTGTATTTATCGGCAAAGTTTCACTTGGCTGCACACATCAAGAAACAATGCAGCTATGAACAACAAACTTCGCACCACCCACAAAGCAGGCTTGCTGTTCATTCTCGGTTGTTTTATTTTTGGTGGATGCGCGACCAAGGGCGACCCCACCACCCGCGCCATGTTCAATTTTTCGTCCCCAACGATCCCATCTACAACAACCACAACAGCACAGCCAGCACAACCTGTTTCTTTGCCGCCAGCCGTCACATCGCCGTTCGATCTTGTCGCACAACAATTTGAAGTGTTCGTCAAGTGGCGACGCGAATGCAGTTATAAACCCAGGCTCTGCAACATCGGCGAATTCACAATTCTCGACACACAGTTCAGCGACGATTTCGCCACGATGATACGCGACTATGCAAAAAACAACATCTATGCCCGACCTGGCGATGGCGAACGCAAAGTCATCGTTGAAACAATTTCACAGGACGAAACCACCATGACGGCGATCGTGCACGGTTGCGTCTACGACACAGTCGTCTTGTATATGGACGGTGGCATCTACGACGACAAAGTTTCCTCGTCGATTTCAAGCTGGACGATGAAATGGCACAACGAGCGATGGTATTGGGTGAATCATGAAAATTACAAGAAAATTTTCAACACCAATTTGTGCGACTCATGAAATGAAGTTAAAAACTTTCATCGTGATCAATCTGCTTGCACTTTCTTGCATGTCGACAAACGCAACGGCTGGTGACGACGAGTCAAACAATGTGCGCGACGTCTTCGGCGCAGTGGTCGACAAAACGATCATCGCCGGAGTGTTCGTCGGCGATAGCGAAACAACTGGTGATTCAAGCGGGTGCGACTGGTCGCCATCATTGCCACGCGACTCGGGTCGTGATCAAACTTTTGGTGACGAGGTCGAAAAAACTGTCAACTCAGTCTTGTTCCGGCTTTACGATCGAAATTGCCCGAATCAAAATACAAAATACTTTTGGGTCGCCCAAGTCTCTTCAGAAACAATCGCCCGCAACGCCGCGAGCATCGCTTACGACATCATCCCCGCGCCCTTCGGTGAATTCGCCCCACCGGCGCGTCAAGGTTTGATCAATATCGGCACTTGGTTTTGGGTCAACAACATCATTTGGCAACCAAAAGTCGTGGTCGCATGGGTGCCAAGTCCGGCGGGTCCGATTACGGCGACGATCACCGCGACGCCATACAAACTTGTCTTTGATCCAGGAGATGGCATTTTTGGTCTCGGCAAAACATCTTGTGTCGGTCCAGGTCTACGCTGGCGCAGCCAGTTCGGTGATGGTTTACCTTCGCCGTGCATGTATTCATATCGACACTCTTCGGCGACCAATGCAACCGGACTATTTTCGGCCAGCCTGTCAATTGTTTGGCGTGTCACATGGCGCTCGAATACCGGCGCTTCTGGCACATTCCCCGATGTCACTACATCCTCATCCCACCAAATGCGCATCCGAGAATTTCAGGCACTGGTTACGTCGTAGAGCGCATTGCCATATGGGATAACGGCGAGACAAATTTTCGTGGGCGATCAAAAATCCAAAAAATTGGGATTCGACTCTCCACCTTGATACCCTTGACGTAGCACTTTCGATTTTGGAAGTGCAATACAAAATATCAAGAAGGAAGTAAAAGTTATGCCAACCGGTACCGTGAAATTTTTCAATGACGAAAAGGGTTACGGATTTATCTCGCGCTCTGATGGAGAACCAGATATTTTCGTGCATTTTTCAAACATTGAAGGCACCGGGCGTCGCACCCTTGTTGCAGGCCAAGAAGTCGAGTTTGAACTCGGCCAAGGTCGCAAGGGCACCGAAGCCAACAACGTCCGCGCTATCTGAGCCCCGCGCTTGATGCGCAGTTCAATCGCGTCGTATTTTCGACGTGATTGTTTCGTCTCAATAGTTAGGTACACCACCACGAATCGGTGAGGTACGCGTTTGCCCCCGATATAGTTTTTGGGCGTGTCAACATCAAAAGAACAGATCCTTATTGACCGTCGCTACGCGGCAGTCTTAGCAACCATCTCTGACGACTCACTTGCCGAACTGGCAGGCAGCCTTCCAGAAAAACTGCGCGATCCATTTGCGAAAGTCGCTGGTCTCAAGGCGGGCGCACTCAGCACCAAAGACGGTCTGGGCGCCAAGATTCGCGCCGGCTTTATATCCCGCAAATCATTCATCAATGTCGGTGTTTTGCTGAGCGAACCTTGCACCGAATATTGCATCGAACAACTTGGCACCGCCGCTGACGACCCGAATGTCGAACACCTAAAAACAACTCTGCCCGGGGCGATCGAGAAGTTCGGTCTCGACGCGACGCGACTGATGGTCATTCAATATTCGGTCAGCCTCAACGGTTTCAAACAACTCGTCGCCCAAGATAAAAGATTCATGGTCCCCAAAAACGAGTCTGCCCAAGTTCTGGCAACTGTTGCGCCGGCTAAAAAAGCGACAAGTGAAGATCTCGAAAAGCGTAGGCTGCGTCGTGAGCGCCAAGAAAAAGAGCGCGAGGTAAAGCGTCAGGCAGACCTTCAACGACGAATCGCTCGCAACAGAGTTTGAAAGTGGTTGCTGCGCGTTTCGGGTGTGTTGCTGGTCGTGCCATGCTGGTCGCAGATTCGCTGACTGGTTACGTCGACGTCGAAAAGTTTTCGGGCGGCAAACTGCCGAGCGATCCGATGCTTTGCATCGAGCGATGGTCTGAGATTCGCGATCTCGCCAAGTCGCTGGCGTCGACCAATGCTGCTGGCCTGGCGACCCTTGACTTCAATCAACTCGACTGCCCCGTGCCGCGACCACGACAAATTTTTGCCATCGGTGTCAACTACAAGGCCCACGCCGCCGAGATGAACCACGGCCTGCCAAAAGAACCACTTGTGTTCACTAAGTTTCCGAGTTCCCTCAACCGGCCGCACGGGCAGATCAAACTTGTCGGCGAAAAGTGCGACTACGAAGCCGAACTGGTCGCCATCATTGCCAAGGGTGGGCGCAACATCTCGGTTGCTGATGCATGGTCACATGTGGCAGGCCTTTGCGTCGGTCAAGATTTCTCAGACCGAGCGTTGCAATACACCAACACACCACCGCAATTTAGTTTGGGCAAAAGTCGAGCGGGCTTCACTGCGATCGGGCCCTTCATCACAGATGCAGCAACGCTCACGACTCGCAACAATCTCGAAATGACTTGTCGTGTTTCAGGCGAAGTGATGCAACACACTCAAACCGACGACATGATTTTTGAAATTCCCGACATCATTGCGTATCTGTCAAGCATCTGCGAACTGTTTCCAGGTGATGTCATCTACACCGGCACACCTTCGGGTGTCGGCGCGGGCCGAACACCACAAAGATTTTTATGCCAAGGCGACATCGTCGAAACCACGATCCAGGATCTCGGCACCCTGCGCAACACCTGCATCTAATTCACTTCGCTATTTAAGAGCCGTCGTGACGCACGAGTTCAAATTCGGTGTAAGCCGAAACGCCCATCTCACTATCGAGACCGGCAATTTCGTCGGCCGCACTCGAGCGAATGCCACCCTTCGTCAAGCGATTCTGTAATTTGAAGAACCCAAACGACAAGCCAAAGTTGACAACCAAAATTGTCAATGCACCGAGTGCTTGCGCACCAAGTTGGCTCCAGTCGCCGTCGATGATGCCCGACACACCAGCCGAGTCAGAGCCGTTCCAGCCTGCGCCATACGACCCGTTGGCAAACACGCCGACAGACAACAAACCAAACATTCCACAAATGCCGTGCACACTGATTGCACCACATGGATCATCAATGCGCAAGCGTTCTTCAACAAAATAGGTTGATTCAATTACCAACACCGCGGCGATTGAACCAATAGCGGCAGCCGCCCACGGCGCAACAAACGCACACGGCGCTGTTATCGCCACGAGACCAGCAAGCATGCCGTTGATCATCATCGCGGGGTTTGGCTTGCCGGAGCGACGCATGATCCACAACATTGCGACAACCGCACCAAATGCCCCGGCAATCGCAGTGTTCGTCGCCACAGTTGCAAACTGCACATCAGTTGCCGAAAGCGTCGATGCTGCATTGAATCCGAACCAACCGAACAACAAAATAAATGTTCCAAGCATCGCCATGGGCAAGTGATGTCCTGGCATCGGCAACGATTTGCCGTCGCTTGAATATTTACCGATGCGCGGCCCGAGTACCGTCGCTCCAGCGAGCGCCGCAACGCCACCCGTCATGTGCACGACACCCGAGCCCGCAAAGTCGACATAGCCCGCTCCAAGCGACATCGTCGCCCATGTTTTCGACAACCATCCACCACCCCATGTCCACGCAGCAATCACGGGATAATAAATAGATCCGCAAAAAAGACCCCACTGCACGAAGCTGTTCCATCTCCAGCGCTCAGCCATCGAACCAGTTGGAATAGTCGCGGTCGTGTCCATGAACGCCGTCATGTATAAAAAGAAACCAAGTAGCGCTGGCGTGATATTCGGGCCGCTCAAAGCCCAACCTCCACCCCATGCAAAAACCCAATTGCCCGAGCCGATCAACGCTTCGCCAACCGGATTGTCGAGGCCCATCGCCCCGTAGCTAAAACCGCCAAACGCGAGTGGAAACCCGAAAAAGAAAAACGCGACAAAACCCAAACCAAAAACGGCGAAGTTGGTGCTGACCACATGCGCCGCGTGCTTCGCTCGGCAAAACCCAGTTTCAACCAAAGCGAATCCGGCCTGCATAAATATGACAAGAGCCGCACCGATCACCACCCACAACAGTGAAATCTGCGCACCTAGAACCGTTACATCTGAATTCATAATTCCCCATGTCTTGTGAATGAAAAGTTGAATAACCACGCTCAAAGAACGTGTGCACAACGCTGTGACTGCCCAAAAAGATACATCCCCAATGTTTCGTGAATGTCTGAGAATTGTTTCGGGAGTATGGCTTTTGTGATTCGATTAACTTTTTGTATATCCCCACGAATTAGGCTGTATGCATGACAATCGAAGCCACCAAAACCCAAGCCTTTTTAGACGACCGAGCACATGTTTTTCATTCATGGTCCGCACAAGGCACCCTTAACCCAACCGAGATCGCCGGTGGCGAAGGTTCATATTTTTGGGACTCAAGCGGCAAAAAATATCTTGACTTCACAAGTCAATTGGTAAACCTGAATATTGGGCACCAACACCCAAAACTTGTGGCTGCGATTCAAGAGAGTGCCGGCAAACTTTGCACCGTTGCGCCTCCATTTGTAAATGCATCGCGAAGCGAAGCCGCTCGACTGATCACCGAACTTGCGCCGGGCGATTTGAACATGGTGTTCTTTACCAACGGCGGTGCCGAGGCTGCCGAATACGCCACACGAATGGCGAAACTTCACACCGGTCGCCACAAGATCTTGACTGCGTATCGTTCGTATCACGGTTCAACTGCGGGGGCAATTGCTTTGACGGGTGACCCGCGTCGTTGGCCTAACGAAACTGGCGCCTCAGGTGCCGTCAAGTTTTGGGGTCCTTACCCATATCGCTCGGCTTTTCATGCGACAAGCGACGCACAAGAGTGTCAGCGCGCACTCGAGCATCTCGAAAGCGTGTTGATGGTTGAAGGACCTCACACTGTTGCAATGATTGCTCTTGAGACTGTCGTCGGCACGAACGGAATCTTGGTTCCCCCAGATGGTTATCTCCAGGGAGTGCGAGAGATTTGCAATAAACACGGCATCGTGATGATGTGTGACGAGGTAATGGCTGGTTTCGGTCGTTGCGGCGAGTGGTTCGCGGTCAATAAATGGAATATCACACCAGATCTCATTTGCTTTGCCAAAGGTGTCAACTCTGGTTACATACCCCTTGGTGGAGTAATCATTTCTCAGCGCATTGCCGACACATTTCGAGAACGACAGTATCCAGGAGGACTTACTTATAGCGGACACCCGCTCGCCTGCGCATCGGCTGTTGCTTCAATAAATATCTTTAAGGAAGAAAAAATTATCGAACATGCCCGTCATTTAGGACGCGATGTGATTGGCCCAGGATTAGAGGTGCTCAAAGCCAAACATCCGAGCGTGGGAGATGTTCGTGGTGTTGGTGTCTTTTGGGCCATTGAGCTTGTGCGAGACCGAGACACCCGTGAACCACTTGTGCCATTTAATGCCTCCGGCGCCGAGGCCAAGCCGATGGTCGAACTTGCGGGTGCCTGTAAAGCCAATGGCTTGTGGCCTTTTACCCACTTCAACCGTTTGCATGTTGTTCCGCCACTGATAATCAGCGATGAAGACATGCGCCAGGGCCTTGCCATAATCGACGAGGCACTCACCGTTGCTGACAACTATTACGCGGGCAAATAACTACCGATTCTGCGGGAACCCCAGATCAACGCTTGAGGTGCGCGGGTCTGGCCACCTTGACGTCACTACTTTGGTGCGAGTGTAAAAGTTGATGCCGTCTGGCCCATACATGTGTTGGTCTCCAAACAAACTGGCTTTCCAGCCACCAAATGAGTAGTACGACACGGGAACAGGCACGGGCACGTTGACTCCCACCATTCCAACATTGATGTCGTACTGAAACTGGCGTGCGATTCCGCCATCACGAGTAAATATTGCCGTGCCGTTGCCGTATGGATTGGCGTTGATTATCTGCACACCCTCGTCATAACTAGCCACTCGCACAACTGACAGCACTGGACCAAAGATCTCATCGTCATAACACGCCATCCCCGGCTGCACATTGTCGACGAGACTTGGCTTCAAGAAGAATCCTTCTTTTGGTACACCGTTGCGACCGTCCACGACGACAGTCGCACCCTGCGTGTTTGCGCCTCCTATATAGGAGGCAACTTTGTCAAGATGTTCCTTTGTGATCAGTGGACCCATTTCACTATCTGGATCACTGGCAGGGCCAACTTTTATACGCGGGATTCGATCGACAATTTTATCCACCAATTCGTCGGCAACGGTGTCAACAACTATCAGGGCCGAAATAGCCATGCACCGCTCACCAGCTGAACCATAGGCCGCACTAACCGCGGCATCGGCCGCCATATCAAGATCGGCATCAGGCAACACCAACATGTGGTTTTTTGCACCACCAAGCGCTTGCACGCGCTTGCCATTGCGAGTGCCAGTTTCGTAAATATGTTTGGCAATCGGCGTGGAACCAACAAATGAAATAGCGGCAACATCGGGGTGCTCAAGCAAGCGATCTACCGCCACTTTGTCCCCATGAATTACGTTAAAACAACCGCTTGGTAGACCTGCTTGCATCAAAAGCTCAGCGATGAACATCGCAACGGATGGATCTTTCTCGCTGGGCTTTAATACGAACGTATTGCCACAGGCAAGAGCATTGGCAAACATCCACATTGGCACCATCGCCGGAAAATTAAAAGGTGTGATTCCGGCAACGACACCAAGTGGCTGACGGATGCTATAAACATCGACTCCAGCAGACGCCTGTTCGCTGTAGCCACCTTTAAGTAAATGAGCGACACCGCAGGCGAACTCAATATTTTCGAGTCCGCGCGCAACTTCTCCCATCGCGTCTGAAATCACCTTGCCGTGTTCTGCACTCAAAACGGATGCGAGTTCTTTTCGATTGGCATCCACAAGTTCTCGCATATTGAACATTATTTCTGCTCGACGCGACAGATTCGTCGCCCGCCATGAGCCAAATGCCTGGGTAGCCGCGGCTACTGCCCGATCAACCTCGGCCACCGAGGCAAAGTCAACCTGAGCCTGTTGCTGTCCGGTTGCTGGGTCAAAGACCACGCCCGAAAGCCCAGACTCCCCTTTTATTAAACGCCCGTCGATCCAATGTGAGATGCGCTTCATTGTGCGTCCTTTGTTTGTGCAGTGCCTTCAGCGTAGTCGCCAATACTGTTTACCCCTTGGGCTTGCTGATTGCTGTAATTCTTTGCGATACTACAGAAATGACAATGACTGCTACTCCGACCACGAACACGAAGGATCCTGAATTAGAAATTGTTGAGAAGGCTGTCGATGCTTTTTTGGCCACTCACGACCCCAAAAAAATGGACAATGTTGCCTTTCGTGGAGCTCGCTACGACTGTGGATTGGCGTGGGTGCATTTCCCCGTCGGATTTGGTGGACTCGGGCTCAAGCCAAGCCTAAATCGGGTGATTGAAGAGCGCGTTAGATCAGCGGGTGCAAAAGCACAAGATCCGGCAACGTTTTTTATTGCCCTTGCCGGACCGACGATTGCAACACACGGAAGCGACGAAGTTAAAAACAGATTCCTGCGTCCGATGTTTACGGGTCAAGAGAAATGGTGTCAACTTTTCAGCGAACCAGGCTCTGGCAGCGATTTTGCCGGCCTCAGCACGCGCGCAATACGTGATGGCGATGAGTGGATAGTCAATGGTCAAAAAGTATGGAACACGCTTGCTCACCTTGCCGACTGGGGAATGCTTGTCACCCGCACCGACCCAGAACAACCAAAACACAAAGGCATGACCTACTTCGCAATCGACATGCACTCCCCAGGCGTAGAAGTGCGCCCGCTTCGACAGATAACTGGTGAAGCGGAATTCAACGAGGTCTACATGACCGATGCTCGGGTGCCAGATAGCCAACGCGTCGGGGCAATTGGCGAAGGGTGGCGGGTATCTCTGACCACCTTGATGAACGAACGCACTGCAATTGGTGGTGGAGGCAGTGGCAGTGCAAAGCGTCGTGGACCAATCGACGATGCCATTCACATCTGGAATGACACCCCTTCTGATCAGCGCAGTGGTGCTCAACGCGACAAACTGATGAAACTATTTTGCGCAAGTGAAGCATTGCGTCTGACAGTGGTACGTGGTTCACAGGCCGCCAAGGCTGGCAACCCTGGACCAGAAGGATCAATTGCCAAACTAATGAGCGCCGAGTTCAATAAAAAAGTGACTGAGTTTTCAATAGAACTACTGGGTGCCAGTGCTCTTATTGACTACGACTACAGTTTTCGTCGCCCAGAAACACTTGACATTGACGGCTCAACTGGCGGTGTGAGACACGCCTTCATGCGTGCTCGCGCGAACTCAATTGAGGGTGGTACGAGTGAGATTATGCGCAATATTTTGGGCGAACAGGTTCTTGGTCTGCCGGGAGAGCCCCGAGTTGACAAAGAACAAGCCTGGAGCAAGGTTCCGCGCAACTAAAAACTTTCACTACACACAACGCTGATTTAGTGCTCTCCGCATTTATCACGGCGCTCTTCTTCGCTGACGAAAGCACGACCAGCACCTACTCCCTCGAGTGCGGCAAAGGGACCGCACTCATGTGGCACGATCCACACATGCACCATTGCATTATCTCCAGGCGCTCGGACGCCAAAAGCACAGTTTCCCTGAGCATTGCTCACCCCCACTACAAACGGCGCTCCCTTGCCGATGCGAGAAAAGCACAAATTGTCGTGAATGTGCCACTGCATCAGCGAACCCGCATAGTCAGTCAGAATCGGTGCATCCATCGGCACTTTGGTCTTGGCCATAAACATTGCAGAAACCAAAGTTCTTTCAGTGCCGACGCCGACTCTATAAACCAATGATTCCGGCGCAGATGGATCGAGGAACTTGTCATCGTCATAGAGCGAATAATTCATGTAATGCTCAAAACCCGTCACCGAATCGCGAATTGATCTGTATCCATCGGCATAAGCAGTCTTTGGGTCTGACCAACGCAACAACTTCACGCTGGTTTCTCTAATCAAGTCTGCGGCACGCTGCTCTTGTTCGGCTGACACACCCTCAACTCCTGAGATATCAAGTGGCAAAGCAGGGTCAAAGGCGCGAGGCCAATTGGAAAACACTTTGTGTGAGGCGGAACCGCCATGGGCGTGCAGGTGGTTCGCTCCGTTCCACATCGCCACCACCGTCACAATTGCAAAAAGTGCTGAAGGCAGAGCAAGGCGAGCAGGTGCTGGCGTGCCAACTTTTCCAAATATCAGAGCAGCCAACGCAATGGACGCCGCAATGACTCCGAGTGCAGCACACAAAGAATCAGAAATCTGGGCGCTCTCCTTTACTTCAAGGCCATCTATCCAAGAAATGCCACCAAGACGTGTAGCAAGCCAACCAACAACTATTCCAGTATTGATGACAACTCCGGCAACCAACAACCAGCGCTGAGGGCGCAACAACACCATGACTCCCCAAGCAACCTGGGCAATTGTGACGGCAATAAACAATCGCGCTAATTGGGGATGCTCGGCATGCATTCCAATTGCGCCACCATGAATCAGGCCGGCACCAATTGACGCCATCGCACCGTACATCAGTCCTGGGTAGACCTTTGTTGAAGAGGTGACGATATTTCCCACCTCTTAAACGGTAGTCGGTAGTCGGGCGTAGTAGGAGTACTGTGTTACTGCAAACGGCAAACTGATGAAAATCACCATTGGAAATGAGGGGTAATGACAATTTTGGGGCGCTATCCACTATTCCAACAGGCCTACTTGGTCAATGACATCGAGGACTCAATCCAAAAGTGGCACAAGTTGTTTGGTGCAGGACCTTTTTCGGTCACTGACCACCATAAATGTGACACTTTTACGTACCGCGGCACAACCCAAGAAGCCGATGTGTCGTATGCCTTTGGATACTTGGGGGAAATGATGATCCAGTTCATCGTGCAACACGACGAGACTCCCTCGATCTATCGCGATATGTATGCCAATGGCACCGAAGGTTTTCATCACGTCGCATATTTGGTCTCAGATTTCGATGCAGAGCGCCAGCGCCTTTTGGACATGGGTTTTGAGGCCGCATGTGAGTTGTATGCAGATGGCGTCAATGCGTCGTATTTTGACACTCGCTCAGTGACCGGTGGTTTCACTGAAATTCATGGCGATCCTCCGCACATCTTGGGAATCTTTGCGCAGTGGCATCGGGCCCATCAAATACATCAACCAGGCGATTCACCGATTTGGAATCGCAAACAAGGTCGTCGCAATCCTTGACATGTTTGACATGGCCTGGGGCGCAACACTCCCTTTTTATTTGTTCACGCTCCATTTTTTTATTTGATCAACGAGCCAGCCTGATTCCCAAAAACTCAAATCCCCCCCGCTGTTCAATAGAAACTGGTGGGCTCGTAGCATCACGTCTGCTGCACCTGCATGGTCTGATGATTCATACAGCACAGCCTCAGCGAGATAGATGGCTCGAACCGCTTGACCTGCAACGAGTAATTCGACGGCTCGGGCGCATACAGCGTCAGCACCTATTACTTGGACAAGTTCTGCCATCGCCTCGATAGGTCGCTCTGCATGCAATTCTGTAGTTGACTGCAAGTGAAACCAGCCCATGTATGTCTCCCAAATTGTGCGAATAGCCCACATAACTTTGCCGTAGCCTTGCCCTACTCGTTGTTCTGCTGGCAGTGTTATCTCTTTCATCAGCGTGAAAACGTCGGTGCCTGCGTTCATACCTTCAAGAGTGCTTTGATGCACGAATTGCACTGCTCCGTGCAGGCGGGCCAAAGATGCATCAATCAATTCTGCTCCGACGATGGGCATGTGTCGTCCCGTCACAAGAACTGCAATATTGAGACTGCGAAGTTTGTTCACGGTCTCGAGATATGGCTCAACAAAACGATACCTGTCCCCTCGCAGGGTGTTGAAGTTCGGAAAATGGGGGAACAATGGTCCGAGCAAATTAGAAATAAGCGCGGTGTTTGATTGTGGCAGCCAAACAATCAATGAATCAATTGTCTCGCCTGTGGCAGCAATGAGTTCAAGATTGCAACCACCAACAGAAAAAACGTACCTGTCTTTGAAAACCACATCAGGGACAGGAGTGTCCTGCCTCATCGCAACACCCGGATTTGCTTTGGCTATCTGCTGCGCCGCTGCGCCGCTGACATCAAACCATACTTGTGCCGTTCGATATCGCAATTTTTGAATTCGGGCGTCATCTGTTTGGCAGGCAGGATTGTTTTCTTGAGCGATATACACGGTGCCATTTTCTCGAAAGAGCCCCACACCGCCAACATGATCTACGTGGGCCTGAGTGGTAACGATATGAGTGGTGGGGCCGCTACATATTGCGTCAAATACCCGTTTGTGATGGACGGCTTCATAACCCATTCCCGTATTAATGATGATTCTTCCAGCGTCATGCACGATCATGTATGCAGCCGTTGACCCACTAGATCTGTAAATTTTTGGTGCAACTTCTGTCGCCGGGTCTTCATATACATGTGCAAGCAATTCTTTGCCTGGTCGCGTGTCAATCAAATAATCAACTTGTTTTTCTATTTCGGCATTTGTCTTCAAATCACATCACCTCATTTGGGACATTGAACTTTTCAAGATACGACGAAAATCTCTCGCGAATTTGTTCAGGTGTTCGATCAAAATCTTGGCGCAAATCATAGACGATTGAGTCTTGTCCGTCTCGAGAACGATCAGCAGCGCGCTTGGCAATTGACTCTTGGGCTTTTTTACTCAATGGATGCGCGGCAAAATCACAGATTCGAGCCACCATCGCCGAATCATCAGCCATGAATTCATTGAAGTGGACATCGATGCGTTGGCTTCGAGGAATAAGATCAATATCGCGCACCGCCGAAGCCAGCAGTTTTTGCACTCTGTCAGTCCAGTAGTCGATATACCAGTGTGGATCAATCGTCCGGTATGCCATCCGCGCTGCATATGTAATCATTGTTGCTGCCGACTGGATAACAGAGACAGGATCACGATGAGTCATCACAATTGTTGCGTCGGGAAAAGTGTTCATGAGTGGCCCTATTTGCTCGAAATGTTGGGGTGACTTAAGGATCCACCGATTTCGGGGTCGCAGGAACGTGAGGACTTTCAACATCGTGTGCATGTAGTCATAATGCGGTTGCTGATCGGTTGAAAAGTAATAGTCGCGCCACCCTGGGCAGCGTGCCACCCATTCCAGGTTGTAGGAAGCAAAATCAGGCAACATCAACTCAATTTCTTCGTGGACGTGTGCGGGGTCCATCGGGTGCATCAGAGCCACGTGAGGTGTCACCATTTGCATTTGTTCCCATTCTTTGTTGCAACGCACGTACCGCGGGTCAAGCCCATCTGCACTAGGCGCTTCCCCTCGTTGCGCAATCGGCTCATAACTTTCCCATAGAGGCATTGAACGCAGACTCTGGTCGGCAGACAAAAGATTCAACAGATGGGTTGTGCCGGTGCGAGGCAAACCAACGATGATGATGGGTCGCTCAATTTTGATGTCATGAATCTCGGGATGTCTCTGCAACAAGTCTTGTGTCAATAATCGATTAGATGCATACCGAACACAACTATTTCGAAGCGATAGGTTGCCAATGCCGAGTCGGTCAGGGTCTTGCCCCACTTCATCGAGCCACAGCGACAACCGATAGGTGAAGTCGGTTGCCCCAAAGTCGGTGAGACCCGTGCGTGCAACTGCGTCCTCAAGCACGCCATTAAGTGACATATCCAGCGTAAGCGTCTCGCCGTATTGATGGGCAAGACGTTGCATATCTGTGAGTTGTGGCTCCGCCAAATCAGAGATGTGTATTTTCACTATTGTTGTCTCCTGACCGTAAATAGTAGTCTTTGAAAATGCAAGAACTTCGTTTGGGACTTGTTGGATGCGGCGCAATTGCGCAATGGCATGCACGGGCTTTAAAAGATTTAGGTCGCACGCGGGTGACCGCCTGCGTTGATGTCTTGGCTGAAAACGCCGATCATCTGGCTTTGCTTACGGGCGGTGAGGCATGCTCAACAATTGACGAAGCAATGTCAATCGGCGTTGACGCACTGGCGATTTTGGTACCACATCATCTTCATCAAGAAGTCGTCTCCCGAGCCCTTGATGTCGGCGTGCACGTCGCCCTTGAAAAGCCAATGGCACCGAGCATCGAAGCGTGTGAACAAATACTTGCTGAAGCAGCAAAGCATCCCGACAAAGTATTTATGTTGACAGAGAACGCTCAATATTGGCCGGAGGTCTTGATTGCTCAAGAACTTATCAGCGGTGGGGCGATTGGAGACATCCTCACCGCTCGGTCATGGCATAACTTTGGGATCACTCCTGAGTTTTACCCCAGCCCAGAGTCTTGGAGATTTCAGACTGCCCAGGCGGGAGGTGGAGTTGCCATCGATACCGGATCTCATTGGATGAGACCGCTACGAATGATTTTAGGAGAGATTGATCAAGTCGTCGCAGTCACTGGTCGTATTCAGGAAAAAATGCAGGGTGAATCCCTTGTGCGAGCTTTATGCAAATTTGATTCAGGAGTCGTGGCAAGTTTTGATGTCATGCTTGCTACGGGCGCCGTTGCTCTTCAACCCCATTTTCAATTCACAGGCACAAAAGGTGAAATTGTCATTTCGGCTCTTGGCGAAGTACGACTTTTTGACGGCACAAACTGGCAAGGAACCGTAGTCGGTAATGGCAACTATATGGATAGTTACATCGGTGTCTGGAAAGATTTTGAAGCGGCTGTTCTTGACGGCACCCCGCTTGCTGCCGATGCTCGGTATTCTTTAGGAGAAGTGCGGGCAGCACTTGCAATTAATCGAAGCAACGAATCTAAACAATGGGAAAAGGTCTGGTAATGCCAGCATTGAATACGACAACTTTTAATTTTGCGGGTTCCAAAGTCTTGGTGTCGGGTGGCTCAAACGGAATCGGGCTTGAAATTGCCAACGCATTCATCTCTGCAGGAGCAATTGTCACGATTACAGGGACCAAAGAATCTGCTGCGGAGTATTCCCACGATCTATCGGGGTTCAAGTATCTGCAGTGTCAAATGAACGATCGTCAACAGATCACCTCGGTAGCCGAGGGCATCACCGACTTAGACATCCTTGTCAACAATGCCGGACAAGTTCTTCCGGGCGGTGCAAACGAATATGATCCTGATGTTTTTGAACAAGCCCTACAAATCAATAGTGCAGCTGCTTTTCGGCTGACCCAACTTTTGCATCCGACTCTTTGCAAGTCAGATCTCACTGGGGGCGCCTCCGTCATCAATATGGCATCTCTTGCATCATTCTTTGCGATTGAATTCGTCCCAGGATACGGGGCTGCCAAAGCTGCAGTCGTACAGATGACAAAAACACTTTCAGTCCACTATGCCAAAGATAATATTCGGGTAAATGCCGTTGCTCCTGGGCTCGTTGCATCAAATATGACTGCGCCAATGTTGTCTTCTGACGCCATGACACGTCCCCATCTTGATCGCACCCCATTGGCACGAGTTGCTACACCTTCAGAAATCGCGCCAGCCGTACTCTTTCTTTGTTCCCAAGCCAGTCAATACATCACCGGACACACTCTTGTTGTTGACGGTGGATTTTCAGTGAAGGGTTAATAATGAGTTCGGCACTACTTCGATCAATCACATCGCAAGAAATAGAGACGTTCTGGCGCGACGGAGTGGTGTGCTTGCCTGAAGTAGTAGATCCGAGGCTTCTGCACGATATGGCCACACCGATCGCAGAACTTTTTGACACTTCTCAGGTTGCAGACCTCTCAGCAATGAGCGACGCCATCGTCAAAGGCGGCAAAGAAAATGGGCAAGCAGAGACGCCTCCCTCTGGTCGTGGTCGCTTTATTGCTGGAGTCGACCACTGGATTGAACATGCCACATTTCGCCACTTTGCCTGTGAGTCTCCGATGCCCCAAATTGCCGGACTGGTGATGCAGTCCGACCGCGTGCGACTTTGGGAAGACAGCGTGCTTGTCAAAGAACCAGGCACCATAGAACGCACCGCATGGCATCAAGACATGGCATATTTTCATGTCAACGGAACCAAAGTTTGCACGATGTGGTGTCCCCTTGACACGGTGACCACAGAATCAGGTGCAGTCAAGTTCGTCGCAGGTTCGCATTTGTGGCCAGAAATATACCAACCAAATCTTTTTGTGTCCTCAATGGTCATTCCTGGTACACAAGGCTCGATGGTGCCTGATATTGATGCCATGTCGCACCGCAACGAATGCTCGATAATTTCTTTCGACACTAAACCGGGTGATGTAACTGTTCATCATGCTCGCACTATTCACGGCGCTGGCCCAAACACATCTCGCGGATCTCGCCGGGCGATTAGCCTTCGCTATTGCGGAGATGATGTCACTTACTTCATGCGTGCCGGCGCTCCACTCAAAGTCCACCACCAGCACTTGGTTGACGGGAATCCACTCCATGAAGATGACTGCCCCACCGTGTGGCTGGCATCATAGGACCTTGCTTCAATAGAGCCCTGCAATACAGTCGCTACGATATTGGACAGCGTCAACGCACCTCGTCCAGCAAAGTCTTCTCAACAAGCACTCGCCGCAGAACTCCAGAGTCGTGGCTGAGTAGTGATGGAGCCATAATGCTTTTTCTGAACAAAATCAAAAGATTTTAAACTTAGTTCTATTTAGTGATCTCAAAACCAGCAAAATTAGCGGTTGTGCGCCACGATTCGACATAGTTGGCAAAACCCAACACACTTGTTATCCAAGCCATCGCCCGTGCACTTCGCACATCGCCACCACCTTCACCATTTAGATAGCCAGGTGTGCATGTGGCGTTGTAGCGCGCGACGCCTCCAACTTGACCAAAGAGCGTCTGAAGCCAATCTTCTTGGGCAGCAAGCGTTGGTTCTATTGTTGCAATGTTTTGCTCCAAACAATGCGCCAGCAAAAATGTCACATGCTGGGCAACCTCACCAATGGAGTGCACGAAGTTTGTCGCTTGCGCTCCCTGCACGGTGCTAATCATGAACATATTTGGAAAACCTCGGGAGAGAACACCGTGCAACGTTGACGGACCGTCTTTCCATCCTTGGCTCAACGAAACACCATCGCGCCCAACAGGATCAAAACCCAAACGCTGGGTGTAACCAGTGGTCACTTCGAAACCGGAAGCAAAAATTAAAAGATCAACAGGATATTCCACCCCATTGACTACCACGCCAGCCTCTGTTACTTCGTCGACGCCCTTGCCGTCTGTATCAATGAGGTGAACATTGGGACGATTAAATGCAGGCAAATATTCGTCATGGAAACATGGACGCTTGCAGTTCTGGCCGTACCAGGGCTTCATCAACTCAGCAGTCTTTGGATCATCAATTATCTGCTCAATGCGCTGACGAATTCCTTGCATATTCTCAAAATCAATTCGCTCCAATTCAGCGGCTTCTTCATCGTTGTCGGGCAATTTTCTCGTATCAACACGCATCATTCGCGTCCACTCATCTTCAATCAGATCAATCTCAGGTTGGGCACCGGTGACTGCTTGGGTGAAATTGACAATTCGTTTGCTCTGCCAACCAGGTTTCAACGACTTGAACCAATCGGGGTCGGTTGGCTTATTTCCGCGAACACCAACGGCTGCTGGAGTGCGCTGAAAAACAAAAAGCTCTTTTGCAGACTCGGCTAATTTTGGGACAACTTGCACCGCGGTTGCGCCCGTGCCGATGATGCCAACTCTTTTATCGGCCAACTTGTCCATCAGGCCTTGGGAATTTCCGCCAGTGTAAGAATAATCCCAGCGGCTGGTATGGAAAGTCCGCCCTTTGAAAGTTTCGATACCAGTGATACCTGGGAGTTTCGCTTTGTGTAGAACTCCACCAGCAATCACGATGAACTTGGTGGACAGATTGTCCTGCCGAGATGTTGTCACAATCCAACGATTGGCTCGCTCATCCCATCGCATATCGGCGATTTCAGTCTGGAAAAGTGCTGCTCGATAAAGGTCAAACGTTTTGCCAAGCAATTGGCAATAGGCAAAGATCTCGGGAGCCTTGGCGTACTTCTCAGTTGGCATGTAGCCGGTTTCTTCCAACAATGGCAAGTACACGTATGATTCAACATCACAAGCCGCATTGGGATAACGATTCCAATACCAAGTGCCACCAAAGTCACCAGCTTTTTCCACAATCCGAAAATTTGTAATACCTGCTTTTGTGAGATTGGCCGCCGCGATCATTCCGCCAAAACCGCCACCGACAATCACTACATCTAGTTCTTGGGTTACAGGCTCACGTGTGAAGCCGGGCTGTACATAGGGGTCACGATCAAAATCTTTGAACTCGCCTGAGAAATCTTGGTACTGCCGAATTCCGTCCGAACGCAAGCGCTTTTGTCGTTCTACTTTGTACTTTTCTCTCAATTCATCTACTGAGAGGTTCTCGGTTGAGGGGTTATTGTTTGCCATAAGTTAATTTCTTAGATTTTGTCAGATTCTGGTGGGCGTTGAGGGACTCGAACCCCCGACCCTCTCCTTGTAAAGGAGATGCTCTAGCCAACTGAGCTAAACGCT
>SYNW01000135.1 GCA_005805045.1 Actinomycetota bacterium | reverse complement strand
GTGATGCTCTACCACTGAGCCACGTCCGCATTTAATGTATTTACTTAGGAATCTGAGTTTAGCAACGGGTCAGCAGTACCCAACACTCCTCGGCTTATCTTTGCTGCACTTGACAACCGCACCACGCCTGCAAGCGAAGCAAGCACGACTACGCCCCCGACAACTTGGAACAAAGAAATGTTTTGATCGTAAACGAACCACGCACCTATCGAAGAGATAACGGGACCAAGCAACAGAATCAATGACGACACCGAGGCGTCGACATATTTCTGTGCCCAGACCATGAAACTATGACCGATCGTGCCCGAAAAAAGCGTCATTGCGACCAGAAAACCAAAATCGCGCCAGGTTATCCGCGAAATGTCATTGCTTGTCAGCAACGCATACGGCACTACGACGCAAACTTGAATCACACTCACGCCATATAAAAACTGCCAAGTATCGACGCCATCGACTCGGCGTCGCTTGGACGAAATGAAATAAAAAGTCCAGGTCAGCGCATTGATCAGAGCCAATAAGTCACCAAATAATGACGAGCCGCCCGTATCACCCGCACCAACGACTATCACCACGACGCCAGTGAAACTTGTCAACGCAAGCAGAACCTGCCATCGTGAAACCTTTTCGTTCAAGAATTTTGGTGCGGCGAACAGCACCATCGCAGTCGAAATGTTGCCAATAATCGTCGCGTTAGCGACTGATGTTTCAGTTATCGCCGTGAAACCAAAAATTGTGGAGACTCCGAACAGAACACCAGGCACGAGCACCGATCGAAAAAGTTTCTTGTTGATCAACTTTCCAGCTCGACGTACGATCAGATAAAGCAACGGTGGCCAGAATAAAACTCGATAAAACAGGATCGAATTGATGGAAATTGAAGGCGCCAAGAATAGAAGTGGTCCTACACCCCAAGCAAAAACCGCGATGAACACCGCCGAAACTGGTGCAGCCGTAATTCGTGCGCGCGCATGGGCGACGAAATTCATCTGCTTTTCATTTTGCAGGGGGTCGCAAATCAACGCGCAAAGTCAGGATGCCATCTTCGACAGCGGCAGTCGCATCACCGAGCATTGCAAAATCTTGAAAGTCAACTTGTGCTTGCGCCAAAAAATGTTGGCGCTCTTCGCCTGCAACTGGGGGCAATGGTCGACGCTTGACCGATGCTGCACGCTCACGAAATCGCTCGATCATTGCCGCTGGGTCGAAGGTCGAAGCCATGGAAATAACTTACTGCGTTTCGATCGAGCTTTGCGATGTGTCAATTACTGGCACGGCGCGAACCGAGTTGAGCATCTTCTTTCGCGACTCTTCATCGGCGCCTGCGAACTCGCGATGACTCATGATTTCAAGTGGGGCAAGCGACTCGGGCTCGGGGCGAGCCGTGCGCCAGAACCATACCGTCGCCCAAGTCAAACCCGCGGCGACAATGAGCAAAACCACCGAGACGAAATCTATGGAGACACCCAAAGTCATCGCCAACGAAACACAGAAAAACAGAACATCGGCGATCATACGGCTAGATGCCAAACTAGTCGGAGATGAGTAGCAATCTATTGAACTTGATTTCAACGCTCGCCTTCTTTGCGGTGGGCATCGCCCTGCTCAAGTGGATCAACAGGTTCGAGCCCCAATGGGTCTCGCGGGATGGCACGAGATTTAGTGCTCGCATGGTGGCAGATGATGCAGATTCAAAAAAGTGGGTCGATGTGCGTGTGACGATCAGCGAGTCTCGATTGATAATTCACGCACGCGGTCGAGGCAGCAGATTTTTTCGTGGCAGGTGGAAGGTCAGTTACTTCACAGACACGACAGATCTGAAACGACGCCATTATGTCGTCGTCAACGAAATTGACGCAGAAGATCGTGCAATTTTACGTGTGCCGGCGACGAGCAAGTGCGTTGCCGCACTCGACGCACTAGTCGAATAGAGCGTGTTGATCTAAAAACACCCTAATCGGCTTGCCGACTTGGTCGAGATTGATTAAGAACGCATCATGACCGTGCGGTGATTCAATCTCAACATATTCGCAACTGCCGCCAACATCGTTGATCATGTCACGAATCTGCTTTTGCTGATATGTCGGATACAAAATGTCACTTGAGATGCCCAGCGCTAAAACGGGCGCCGTAATTCGCTTGATGGCACTTTGCAGAGTGCCCCGACCGCGTGCCACGTCGTGCAAGTCCATCGCTTTGCCGATGATCAAATAACTATTTGTATCGAATCGACGAATCAGCTTGTCACCGTGGTGGTCGAGATAATTTTCGACCTCGAATTTGTCCCAAAGACCGAGGCCGTTGTAGTCGGCATCCATATCTGCGAGTTCACGACCAAAACGATCGGTGAACACGTTGTCGCTGCGAAACGTAACTTGGGCAATCATCCGCGCGATCGCCAAGCCCTGCCATGGGCCGTCACCAACCGCCGCGTCGTAATAGTCTCCGCCTCGCCACTTGGTGTCGAGCCGAATCGCACGACGCCCAATCGCCCCCCAGGCAATTTGCTGAGCGGTGGCCTGAAAACACGTCGCGATCGGCACGGCCGTACGCAAGCGATGCGGAAATGTGATCGCCCATTCGAGCACTTGCATGCCACCCATCGATCCACCAATGACCGAATGCCAAACATCGATGCCGAGCATGTCGCTGACGCGTACTTGCGCACGCACCATGTCGCGCACCGTAATCACGGGAAATCTCGAACCGTATGGCTTGCCATCTTGCGGATGCAACGATGCTGGTCCAGTCGAACCTTGACAGCCGCCTAAAGAATTGGTGCACACGACGAACCACTTGTTTGTGTCGATCGCACAGTCGGGGCCTACGAGACCCTCCCACCAACCTGGCGTCGGCATGCCTTCTTGTGCGCTACCCGAAGCGTGCGAGTCGCCCGTCCACGCGTGACACAACAGAATTGCGTTCGACTTGTCGACGTTTAGCTCACCCCAAGTTTCGTAAGCGATGGTGACATCTTGCAAAGTTTGCGAATTGTCGAGAGCGATCGGTCGATCAGCGGGAAACCGCAAAAACTTCCGCGTGCCCGAAGGTTGTCCAGCATGCCACGCACCAGTCGCGGGATAATCATGTCTGGCCATTGTTGAACTCATTTCTCAAATCGCGCGCGGCGTGCAAGAATTTGCATTTAGAGTTCGGCCCGTTGCTCAGCCTTCGCTGAGCCACATCCCCACCCGAAGGTGAGCTGGCACCGTGGGTTTAACCCCGGTTGCCGGACCATTTGGTCACTCCTGATGCAACTACTTGCAAACCCCGCTAGTTAAACGTTGATTGCCTTAACAACGATAGCGGGATAGCGTAATGAATAACACGCGGGCGGAGTTGGGGTCTATTCGTGTTGATCTATCGCGCAAGCATCGGTGCCACCTGGCAAATGCTGGCGGTTTTTGGCGATGACTTTATAAATTGCGGATGAAGCCAGCCGCACGACCGGCAAGTCGATGGCGACTCCGAGTATCGCCCAACCCAAAGAACTCGAGCGCAAAAGTGCCGCCGCCGCCCTGCTACCCGAGCGAATAGTCGCATCACGATTCACCCACTGCAGAGCAGTCGTGCATTGCTGCGTCGTCAGACCCAGAGATTGCAGATCTGCTTTTTGGTGTGCGACTATTTTCGCGCTGGTCTTAATTCGGCGCTCGATGAATTTCACGCATCGTGCACAAAACGCACAGTCGCCATCCCAAATCAAAAAATCGGTCGTGTGCTTATTCACATCTAGAACGATAGTTGCGCTAATTGATCAAGGGACGCACGGATACGATGTTTTCGTGAAGTATCGATTTTTACTGCGACCAAGTTGGGTGTTGTTGCATGTGACCGTCGTCGCGGCGATACTCCTAATGGTCAACCTCGGACTTTGGCAATACGAGCGATATCACGAGCAGGTCGACTTCAATGAACTCGTCTCGATGCGAATCAACGCCCAGCCAAAAAACTTGAATTACTTGCTCGGCGAACTTGATACCAACACAACAAATGCATCCGAACTTGAATGGCTAAATGTTTCTCTCTCTGGCCGTTACCTCAACGATCAAACTCTGCTCGCCGTGAATCGTTCACAAGAAGGCGTCTCTGGCGTCGACCCGCTCACGCCGCTGCTGATTGACGGTGATCTAGCCAAGCAAGTCATTCTCGTCAATCGGGGATTCATCTCGCAAAACACTCAAACGCCAAATGCACCGACTGGTGCAGTCAAAATTATCGCCCGGGTGCGACTTTCTGAATCTCGTCGCTTTGGCGAACTCAGTGACCCGGCCACAGGCGTCTTAGATGAGATCATCAACATTGATCTACCACGGTTGTCTGCGCAAATTGAAAATCTCAACACACAGATCTATCTCGAAGTGCTCGACTCACAGCCAAAAGATTCGTCGGTCTTAGCGCGCATCGCCGACCCAGTTCTGTCAACCGGCTCACATCTGAGCTATACCGCACAATGGTTTATTTTTTCAGTTTTTGTTGCCGCGGGTTGGGTCGTCGTCGTGCGCCGCAAACTCAAATCAGGTTAAGTTTTCGACGAAGCCTTCAAGTTGGCGCAAGTTTCGACACTCAAAGACGCCGTCGGTGTGTGCACCATATTCACCGACGATCGAATCTCCAGTGTTCCAATAAGACTTCGGTTCTGGGTTTAACCAATAAACATGACGGGCACGCTTGCGCATTTCTTTGACCACCCAAGACTGCGCCGCGTGATAGTTGTTGCGTGCATCGCCCAGCAACAACACAGTTGTCTTTGAGTTGATGTCTTTGCCGTATCGCTCAAAGAACACCTCAAACGCGTGCCCATAGTCGCTGTGGCCGTCGACCCAAACCACATCAGCCTCGGTATTCACACGATTAACGGCTTCACCAATATCTTCGGTTGACTTGAAGAACTTGGTCACCTCGTCGATGCCATCGATGAAAACAAACGACCGCACTTTCGAAAACTGATTTTGGATCGCATAAACGAACATCAGCGTGAACCGCGCAAACGCAGCGACACTGCCTGAAATATCGGCCACAACCATCAACTCCGGCTTTGCCGGTCGTGGATAGCGAAACTTGGGGTCGGCAGGCACGCCGCCGTAACTCAGCGAGTGCCTCACGGTGTTGCGAAAATCAAGCGGGCCCTTGCGACCGTGACGACGCTTGCGCGCCAGACGTGCCGCAAGTTTTCGGGTCAACGGATATAACGCTTTTTTCAAACTCTGCATCTCGTCGCGACTTGCATGCATGAACTCGACATCTTCGGGCAATGGTTTGCGCAGCGTCTTGGCCATCGCTTCGGCACCACGATCGGCTACCAGTCGACGACGAATCTCTGATTCAACTTCTTGTTTGAACTGTTCGATGCGACTCTCAAATTCATCTTTCTCGAGTCGTTCTTCGAGTGACGAAAGTTGCTGGTTGCTCATCTCGCGATTTGCATCCATCAATTTTTGCAACATGTTGTCGAGATCGAGATTTCTGAGCGTGCGATACAGATAATAAGTTCCACCCACTGGTCGACCCGGCTCCATGCCGGCGAATCGCTGCACCGATTGTTTGGCCAGGGCCCGCATCATCGCTTGATCGCCGCTCATCAAGGCTCGCATCAACATCGCGGCGATTTCTTCTGGCGTCAGTGAATCCATTCCCCCACCAGAGCCCTTGCCTTCGCCTTGTCCCTTGACCTGGTCTATTTGGTCTTGCATCTCGCGCCAGAAATCATCGGGCTGACCGTCTTGGTTGATTTGATATTCAGGGCCGCGCAACGAAAAATAAACCTCAAAAATCGTTTCGAAAACTCGCCAGTGCGCGTTGTTCTTGACCAATGTCGCGCCCAACGCATACTTGAACGCATCACGATCTTCGATCGGTATCACCTTGACCGCTTCCATCGC
The DNA here is from genome assembly GCA_005805045.1 of Actinomycetota bacterium. Lineage (GTDB taxonomy): Bacteria > Actinomycetota > Acidimicrobiia > Acidimicrobiales > Ilumatobacteraceae > BACL27. Next base: position 258 of record SYNW01000135.1, on the reverse strand, counting down.
ATCGAGGTTCTCGGTCAAGCTCACCGGCAGACCCGCATTTCGCAATTCAACGATGAAACCCGACATCAGATCAAGCACGGGCATTTTAAAAACTCACTTCGTAACTGAAAGTTCTTTAGCCGCTTTGGCGATGTCGGTCTGATATTTCAAAAGGATGTGCAGAGTCTCTTTGGCTTCTTTCTCGTCGATCGTCTCGATGCCGAGCAGCATCAAAGTGCGCGCCCAGTCAAGTGTCTCGCTCACAGACGGAGCCTTTTT
>SYNW01000023.1 GCA_005805045.1 Actinomycetota bacterium | reverse complement strand
GCATCACGCACGGCGACGCGAGAGCGACCGCAACCAATATTGCCGCGAGCAAGATGACTAGGCGACGTCGGCTGCGGCAAGACGCGAGCGCAATTGCAAAACTGCTTTGGTGTGAATCTGCGACACGCGACTCTCGGTCACGCCCAGCACCTCGCCGATTTCACCCAGCGTCAAATTTTCTTCGTAATACAAAGCCAAAACCGTTCTCTCGCGTTCAGGAAGTCGTTTTATCTCGATGCGCATGATCTTGCGCAATTCAGATGCCTCAACGACCGAGTCGGGACTCGGCACATACGAGGCACCGCCATGTGTAGATGCAGGGGTGTTTTCGGCAACAACATGATCGAGTGGTCCAACTGCGCTCAGGGCGATTTCTGTCAACCAGGTTTCAAGATCACTGCTGTTGATTTTGAGTTTCGCCGCCAACTCTTCGTCGGTCGGTGCGCGCTTCAACTCGTGCTCCAAATCAGAGATAGCATTTTCAACTGTTCTGGCTTTTGAACGCACACTTCGTGGCACCCAGTCCAGCGAGCGCAAACTGTCCAAAATTGCGCCACGAATTCGTGGAATCGCATAAGTCTCGAATTTGAAACCAAGCGCCGGATCGAACCGATCAATCGCATTCATCAAGCCAAACACGCCCGAACTCACGAGATCCCCAATTTCTACTCGCTTGGGTAGACCTGCCGCGAGTCGACCAGCCACGAACTTCACGAGCGATGCATAGTGCACGACGAGCCATTCGCGCGCGAGTGCATCTTTGTGCGAGTGCCACTTCTCCCATGCTTGGTCAATTGTCAGACGAACAGGCAGTGCGTTCACGCGCGTGGATGCGATGCGCCGTAAGCAGATTTGAGGCGCTCCTTGCTGACTTGGGTGTAACGCTGCGTGGTCGCAACATCCGAGTGGCCGAGCAACTCTTGCACTGCGCGCAAATCTGCCCCGTTATCGAGCAAATGCGTGGCGAAAGTGTGGCGCAAAGCATGTGGATGAGTCGGGGTCAACGCTCGCTCGTCAATTATTCGTCGCACGTCTCTTGGCGCCAGTCGCCCACCGCGTGAATTCAAAAATAATGCGACCCCTTCGCGCTGTTCGTGCACAACTTCACGACGCAATTTGACCCAGGTCTTCACGGCACCAACGCTCGGTTCACTCACTGGTATGCGTCTTTCTTTTGAGCCTTTACCCATCACGATGACCGTGTTGTTGCGAGCATCAATGCTGTCTATGTCTAGCGAACAAAGTTCGCTAACGCGAAGTCCGCTGCCATAAAGCAGTTCGATCACCGCGGTGTCACGAGACGACTTCCACTCGGGCACATCGGGGTCTTTGCAAGTCAATAACGCGTTGAGTTGTTCTTTGGTCAAAACTTTCGGCAACCGCCCGGTGCCCGAGGGTGTGCGCACACCGGTTGTGGGGTCGGCTTTTATTATTTTGTTGCGCACCAGCCACGCAAAGTACCGGCGAATCGCCGCCAACTTACGCGTCACGCTGCGTTTGGCCTGACGATTGGTCGTCAGAAAACTCAAATACTGGCGCACCATTTCTCGTGTTACGAGATTGGGCGACTTAATTTTCTGTCTCGCAATCCAATCGGCGAACTGTTTGATGTCGCTTGCATATGCGCTCGTCGTGTGCGCCGATGCGGCAGTCATCGACCCAATAAAGTCGTCGATGTCCCACCCCGCCGCCATAGCAGTCATAACGGTATCTCTTTAGTTGCAGGGCTGCCCGAATTCAATTACTTCCCACCATCCAGAGTTGCTGATTACCCAGCCCAGTGCCTCTAGTCGACCGAGCGAGATTGCGGCCTCAAGCAGTGGCACACCGGTGCGAATCACGAACTCATCCAATGTGAATGGCGTACCCACCATCAAAGCAACGACATGTGCGTCGCTCGGCGAAAGTTTCGCACGTGGATCAAATGCATTGTCGTTGGCTCGCCGATTATCCAAACCAAGTGCAACCAAAATATCTTCGGCATCAATCACGGGCAAACAACCCTGTTGCACCAACAGGTTGGTGCCGATCGAGGCGATGTTTCTCGGCGAACCAGGCACGGCCAAGACCGTCACGTCTCGCTTTTGCGCTTCATCAACGGTGATCATCGATCCGCCCTTGTCACGACTCTCGACAACGACCAAGACCTCACAAAGTGCGGCGAGAATTCTGTTGCGCAATGGAAACCTAAACGCCTCAGGCGGCGTCCCAGGCGCAGATTCACTGAGCAGTGCACCGACTCGAGCAACTTCGCGCCACAAGTCGCCATTTTCTTTTGGGTAGACATAGTCAAGCCCGGACGCGACCACCCCAACTGGTGGCGCGGCAGATTTATCGTCATTTTCCAATGCTCGCAATGCCCCGCGATGTGCCCATGCATCGATGCCCCGCGCCAAACCCGAAATAACGCAGACATTATTCATCGCCAACTCAAATGCCAGGTGTGATGCCAGATATCTGCCCGATGCCGTCGCACTGCGCGTGCCAATCAACGCCGCACGACGCGCGTTTAGCGCGGCCAGATCGCCCATATAAAACAACACGGCTGGTGGCGCAAGATCTTTTTTCAGACAACTTGGATAACTTGCCTCGCCAAACAAACTCACATGAATGTTCGATTTTTCGCAGCGTGCCGCAATCTGTTGTTGCAGACTTTGCGTCGCATTCGCCCGCCACATCTGACCAAGTCCATTTTCTTGCATCATTGCTGCGACAACGACGCTTGGTTTGGCCAGACCCTGCACCACGGCCCATGCGGTTTGCGGGTCATGATGCTTGAGCAACGTCATCAGTCTCTTTGGTCCGATCTTTGGCAACGCCGCCAGTGACGCAGCAGCAATATGGTCAGGGTTCATTTTCAAAAAGCCAAACGCCTGGTGCGCAAACCCAATGCCAGATCGACACGCAGCATCAGCGCCAAATTCAGATGCGTTTCATCTACAACTTCGGGCGCACCGTTTAAATCAGCAACCGTGCGCGCAACTCGCCGCACACGGTGATAGCCGCGACCCGTCAAATGACCCGCTTCAAGTTCGCGTCGCAATCTTTGCTCGGCGGTTTTCGACAATGGTGCGACGAGATCTAACTGCTCTCGCGTCAGCGCCGAATTCGCACAACCACATCTGTCAAACGCAAGTCTGCGGGCGGTCGCCACACGCTGGGCAATTTCCAAAGTTGATTCACCACGCAACGGGCTGATCAACTCGTTCGTATTCGGTCGCGAGACCGCCACACGCAAATCAAATCGATCCAGCAACGGCCCGGAGAATCTGCGCAAATATCTGGCACGAGAGGCATCATCACAGGTGCACACACCAGGAGTGCCTTCCCCACACGGACACGGATTCGTCGCCGCCACGAGCAAGAACCGTGCTGGCATGACGACACTTGTTCGTGCGCGCGCCAGACGAACTATGCCCTGCTCGAGTGGTTGACGCAATGCATCCAGGACCGATGGTGCAAACTCACCGAGTTCATCCAAAAATAAAACACCATTGCTCGCCAGTGAAATTTCGCCGGGCCGCATCAACGCCGTGCCGCCTCCGACCATCGAAACCATCGACGATGAATGGTGCGGCGCCCGATACGGCGCGTCGCGAATCAACCCCGAGTTCGGCGATTCAAGTTGCACCGACGAATGGATCATCGTCGTAGAAATTGCGTCTTCATCGCTGAGCGGTGGCAATAATCCGACAAGTCGTTCGGCCAACATCGTTTTGCCCGCACCCGG
>SYNW01000134.1 GCA_005805045.1 Actinomycetota bacterium | reverse complement strand
TTTTTGTTTTTGGGTGTCGTTTGCGCATCAACAATGCACCAAAGCTGGCGAACAGAATCGACAAGACAAAATACGATACCCAAACGGCATTCTCACGACTCAACCAAACGTCCAACAAGTCGTTCAGCCCGCGAGTCAAACCAATGAATATCAGCACGAGTATTGTGATTGCGGCTACCCCCGCAATCAAACCAAAAACCACCCCGCGAACAAGGTTGGCGACTGGCCGAGTGGTTTTGTCGCTTACGAAGTCGACCCAACGGTCGATTGCCGTAACCGTTTTTTTAGCCCATCTCGGGTCGGTGAACGGATTTGAGATCACGCCCTCAGACTAACGCCGTTTGTTTTGCTGCTTTATGCGCCGTTGAAGGAAATATCTTGAATTACCCCTTGGTAGGGGTTTTTTGCACTGCATTGCACGCTCGTACCAACTTCGCGTAACACCAACAAAACGAATTGTGCTTCACTTGGCACAACAAACTGAGCGACGCCACGGCGAGTGTTGTAGTCGGCACCGGCGCGCGCCCCCCATTGTTCGAGGCGACTTGGCGCTGCGCCGTTCGCGGTGTAAATCTCAAGCGACCACGGAGCGTTTTTCATGCCGACAAGCAATGTTCCTGTTGTGGCACGCGAAAGTTCGATCAACACACCGACATATTCTTTGGTTCCAAAAAATTGATTTGCATAGCAGTCGGTGGTCCACGCGGTTTTCGGGTTGCTGTCGCGTAAAGCCCATATTTGAGCCTCGTTTTCTTGGGCGTCGTCGCCGTTCGGATCAAAGCTGACCATTCTTGAAATTGTCACCGGGGACTGGTCGACCGCGACACTCTGGGCAACCTGGGTGTCGATTTGTTGCGACGAGTTCGACCGTGTTGCGACGAATCCAACAGCAACACTCAACAACAGCACGACGAGACTTAAAATTTTTGTGCTGGGTGGAAGTGAAAAAAATCGCCAGGATGCTTTCTGCACACGTGGGTCGCGCAATGTCTTGGGTGGGGTCGCGTTAAGCGCAGTTTCGAGCACCGGTTGTCCCGGAATTCGTGCCACCGAAGATTCGTCGCTGGTCATCGCCCGACGCATTGGTTTTGGTGGCGTCGCACCAGATGGCGGGGTCATCGAAGTCGTGTAATCATTTTGTGCACCTAGGGCTTGAATCAAAGCAACCCGGGTTTCCTCGCCTGTTGCATAGCGATGGTCGGGGTTTCGTGCCAACAATTTATGAATCACGCGCACAAGTTGGGGCGCCAACGAAGGTCGCAAGTGAGCCAAATCGGTCGGTTCGCGTTGCAGTCGGGCCAAGGCAGTGTCGGCATCTGTCTCCCCCAAAAACGGAACTTTTCCTGCGAGGCACTCGTATAGGACAAGACCGAGACCGTAGAGATCGGCGCGACCATCGAGCGGCTTGCCACGAACTTGCTCTGGTGAGAGATATTTCGCCGTGCCCATCATGATGTTGTCATGAGTCAAATCTTCGCCAGAGGCAACCAACGCTTTAGCAATCCCAAAATCTGCGAGCAAAAATTTTCCGTCAGGAGTCAGCAAAATATTTCCCGGTTTGACATCGCGGTGCACGAGCCCGGCGCGGTGCGCAGCATCGAGTGCCGCCGCCATTGCTGCTCCCATGTGAATCGTCAGCATCGGGCCAAGTCGTTTGCGGCGATCCAAAAGTTCGCGAAGACTTTTTCCCTGGATGTATTGCATCACCACTGCTTGGCGTTGATCATCTTCAACCGTGTCGTAGACAGCAACGATGTTCGGGTGATTCAGACCAGCACAAACGATTGCTTCTCGACGAAATCGTTCAGCGACGACCAAATCGCTGGCAAGTTGTGGCTTCAATAATTTCACCGCAATTTGACGGTTCAAAAATGTGTCAAAACCAAGCCAAACTTCGGCCATTCCACCTCGCGCGATTTGGCGATCGAGCCGGTACCTGCCGCCCAAAAGGCGTTTGGGATCATTGTTTAATTCGTTGGGTTCTGGCCTCATCTATGAATGATGACGCTAGTTCTGCGCGCATCGCGAAGTGGGGAATGTCAGTTTGCGAAAATTCTTTGCGACAACAATTGCGAATTACTTGACGTGAAAAGCTACACCCATGGTGCCTACGCCCGTGTGCGAACCGATCACTGAACCAACCTCACCGACGATGATCTCGCCCGAGTAAACGGTCTTGAGTTGGTCAACAAACGCATCCAAATCGCTGCACTGGGCATGCAACACGGCCAAGCTCGTAATTTGGCCCGCTGATTTAACTTTCTCGATCAAGAATGCCAAGGCTTTACTTCGGGTGCGTTCTTTGCCACCTTCCACTATTTTGCCTTCGCGCACTTCAACGATTGGCTTGATCGACAGGGCTGAAGCAAAAAGTGCCTTTGCCCCACTGATTCGACCACCTTTTTTCAAGTTTTCGAGGGTGTCAAGGGCACCAAAAACACGGGTGCGGTCACAGGATTCGGCCGTCTTGCTTGCCAACTGATCAAGGGTGATGGACGGGTTGTCTAGCAACATCTGCGCGGCAGCAAGCACATTGATACCTTCTCCCATGCTGGCCGATCTGCTGTCGATAAATTTAATCGGCACGCTCACACCAGATTCTTTGGCCCCGGTTTCAGCCGACTGGATAGTTGCTGAAAGTTCGCGCGACAAACCAATCATCAAGATGCCAGTTGCTCCTTGGGCCGCGAGCGCTTTGTATGCCTCGGCGAATTTGCCAGGTGCCGGTGCCGCAGTTTGCGGCAATACTGGCGACTCGGCACAACGCTTCCAGAATTCTTGTGTTGTCAAACTTGTACGGTCGGTAAATTCTTGGTCACCAATGCTGAATGTGAGCGGCACGATCGTGATGTTGTGTTTGCGCGCCAGTGCTTCTGGAAGGTCACAGGCTGAGTCGGTGATGATGCGAATGGTCATGGTTTTGAGCGTAGTACAGGGTGGTTCCTACTGATTTTCTTGCGGTATTTTCGGCGAATATGTGCCACCCACCAAGTTGCGAGCAACAACAATCCGACGCCAGTCACGATTTGGCCAAGACCCGCAAGCGCGTTGACGCGCGCAGATACTTCAATTTTCTTACCGAGTTGGCTAAGACCGTCTGCCGTGAAGATTCTCACCTCGACCGGAAACAACCCGTTTGACAACGCGACGACGTCAACTACGAGTTCTTTCGAACTGTTGGCTGGTATTTCGACTGTCGCCATGTTTTTGCCGAACCGAAGTTTTGAACTCACAACTTTCACTTGAACAGTCATTGCAAACTCAGAAGAGTTTTGTAAATTAAGTCGTAGCTCACTTTCACGACCACCAAGAGTGAATGTTGTGCCTTCTTGAAGCGTCACCGATTGTCGGATCTTTTTTAGTTGACTCCGAGTCGCTGAAACAAATTCACCGCGTTGGACATCATTCATCGAGTCGCTTGACATCACCAATAAGCGTTGATCCCAGTCTTGCCACACCTGAGCCTCGGGGGCAATCGTCGATCGCAATTTTTCGAGGTCTATGCGCAGTGTTTCAATGGTTGTCGCGCGCTCAGTGAAGTTGGTTAAATTCACGGGTCGAAGCGGTGGTTTATAGGCGTCGAGGCGCGGTGCCGGCAAGTTGCTAAGCGTGCGCAACGCGACTTGTTGAGGGACTCGGCTCAAAATAACCAGAGTTTCGTGGATTAAATCTTCGTTAACCACCGATCCATCTCGTGAAGCTAAAACAATCCTTCGCAAAGCCGGGACACCGCCTTCGGTTTCAATCTGATTGCGTTGGGCCAATATTTGTGCTGCAAGAAAAGTTGTTGCGGTATATGAATTGTTGTCTGGTGTGCTCAATTGCTCGACATAACTTTTGTCAACAAGATGTAGTGATACATCAGTGTCATTGCTAACTAGTCGAAACGGCCACGCGGCGTTGTCAAACGTGCCTAGCGCAGCACTGGATGAAGGCAGCATGAATATTGAACGAACACCTGATTCAACCAGCAAGTCAAGACCGCTTTGGTCTAGCGGGTTTCGCGCAACCCAGACATTAGAAATAATTTTTGTGTTTGGTGAAACCTGTTGCCATGTTGCGGTGCCTAGTTCAATTAGTGAATTGAATTCGCTTGTTTGCTTGTTGGTGCTGGCTGCCGACGGGTCTAATTGAACGTATGTCGTAGAAATAATCGGTGCAGTTCCAAGTGCGGCCACTAGTTGCACCAGCAAAGACTGATCGACCGGATCAGTCGAGCGCGTAAGGCCGTCAATCAGTTCAGGGGAAATTTGAACCGTCAGTCTTGGCGCGTCAAGTTTTAGAAGTTTTATCAACTTCTCGAGTTTTGTGCGTGTCGTCTGATCGATAAGTCGAGACCCATCTGGTTGCAAAGTGATCGGTGCATCAAGGGCGACGATTGCATGCACAGGCATTGGCTTGAGCACCCGTGACGGGTTGTATCTATTGACAAAACTCAACAACGCCGCGCGTGAAGCACCGTCCACAAATACTTCGACTCGCACCGGGTAGACACCAGGACCAGCAAATTCAAGTCGCCGTGTGCCAGAAGAAATGTCCGTAGACAGCGCGATTAATTCGAACTGACCATCTGATCTGCGAGCAACTTCGCGAATCGTCAAGTCGACCGAGTCGGTGGTGACGAAACTTTCAGGTTTGGCGAATATTTCTTGCACCTGTTTGTGCCCGTCGACGATTCGCTGTCCAAGCGAAATACGAAAAACTGCTGACTCGTTGCTGGTCACCTCATCGACCAATGCTTCAGAGGTGATGCCGAAAACAAAGCGCAGATTGCCCGACGTGTATATATGAAAGTTTTGTGCGGTCAGCTTCAGCTGGCTCGATTCGACCGCGGCATTTGACCTCGCGGCTGAAAGGGTCGTTAAAACGACACAGTTGACCAATACAAAAGTCAGTATCAACCTGAACGCGAACGAGAGTTTTGCGGTGTTAGAACGATAAATCACGACATAATCACGCTAATGCTCACACGGTTGCCAACTGAGCAAACACATCGCTTGGCGCAACGGTGTGCGTAGCCTGTAGAGCGTGGTGCCACAGCGCTTCGCGCCAGTTATGAGCGAAATAGCTCCTATTGCTTTGAGGTTTCGTGACGCCGGGTTCAAACTATTTTTAGTTGGTGGCACCGTCCGTGATTTAATGCTGGACCGCAGTGTCGATGAATTGGATTTTGATCTGACCACAGATGCACTACCCGAGCAGGTCAAGTCGGTGCTTGCTGGATGGTGCGATTCAATCTGGACTCAGGGTGAAAGATTCGGCACGATTGGCGCGAAAAAGGGTGATCGTGTTTATGAAATCACGACTCATCGCGCCGAGGCGTATTCGCCCGATTCACGCAAGCCCGAGGTGAAGTATTCAAAAGA
>SYNW01000022.1 GCA_005805045.1 Actinomycetota bacterium | reverse complement strand
ACCTGCGAGAATGCAATATCTTGCAAATTCTCAACTTTTCCGTAAGTTCGTCCGACAAAGTGCAACTCAGCGCTTACAAATACCCCGCCGAGTCGGGCGTGTCTGCGTCAACTTTTCTGTTTTCTCACGCCAATGGTTTTCATGGCCGATGCTTTGACCCCGTAATCGAGTCGCTTGTCGCCGATTACGAATGCGTCTCGTTCGACCTGCGCGGTCACGGCGATTCGACTGTTAGCCCAGACTGGTCGGTTGCCTGGCAGGGCTACGGCGACGATGCACTGGCGATAGCCAAACAAATCTCAAAGCCAGCTATTGCGGTTGGTCATTCGATGGGTGGCGCGGCGCTGGTCATGGCTGCTCTAGTTGAGCCGAAACTTTTTCGTGCACTAATCCTTTACGAGCCGATTATTTTCCCAGAATCGTTTCGTAAAATTGCTCTAAATCGTCCCGGTGCTAGTCCTCTTGTCGAGGGCGCTCGGCGCCGGCGCAAAACATTTACGTCTCGAGCCGAAGCATTTGCCAACTATGCATCGAAGCAACCAATGAGCACATTTGATCCGCGAGCATTGCATGCGTTTGTCGACCATGGCTTCAAAGATGTTTCAGATCAGGTAGAACTCAAATGCGCGCCCGAGCATGAGGCTCGAAATTTTGAGATGGGTGCGATCCACGAAACTTGGGATCGACTGAAAAATTTGCAAGTCCCAACTTGGGTCGTCAGTGGCGCACAGCAGCCAGACCAGCCATCGGGGTTGGCCCCGAACATCGCTGAGCAAATCCCCAATTCACATTTCGTCGAATGGCAAGATTCGGGTCACTTCGGACCAATGCAGCAACCTGAGCGACTCGCAGACTTGGTGCGCGAAGTTGATGGTTTCGCTTCGCCGAACACCTAGTGCCTAGATTGTCATTGCCATGAGTTCTGCTGTTTTTCAAACGCCGACAACACTTTCACCTTCGCGCATCAGCAACTTTCGAGGCTGTCCGTTGCAATTTCGATTTGCATCAATCGAAAAACTTCCGCAGCCGCCGCAAATTCATCTCGTCAAGGGCAACTTCGTGCACCGCGTGCTCGAACTATTGCTCGGCAACGAACCCGAACATCGCACCGTCGAGGCCGCACGCGAAGCATTCGAAGTCACGCGTGCCGAATACGAATCAGGCTCAAAATTCAAGGCGCTCGGCCTCAGCCCCGATGCGAGCGAGGCGTTCTTCAAAGATTCGCGCGACCTCGTCAACGGTTACTACCGCATGGAGAACCCGCGTAACGCCAAAATAATCGGCCTCGAACTTCGCCTCGATTCTGACTTCGGCAAATTCAAACTTGGCGGCATCATCGACCGACTCGAATATAACGAAAAAAATGAACTGGTCGTCAGCGACTACAAGACCGGCAAAGTTCCGGACGCACGGTTTGGCGCCAACAAAATGGACAACATGCATATCTATGCATCGCTTTGTTTGCGCGTGCGCGGAGAACTGCCAAAACGCCTACGCCTGATGTATCTCAAGTCGAGCACGCCGATCGAAGTTGAAGTAACCGCCGAGTCAAACTCGGCTTGTGAGGCTGCAGCGATCGAAACTTTCGAGCAAATCGACGCATCGTGCCAATCTGGCCAGTTCGCCACAAAAAAATCCGGGTTGTGCAACTTCTGTGCTTTTAAACAATGGTGCCCAGAGTTTGGTGGCGATGATTCATTGGCCAAGATCGAAGCGCCGATCATCTACCCAACTTTTGAGCGGGATTAAATTGGTTTTTGACTATTTTTTATGTCTGATTCTCGATCCTCACGACTCAAGGCGTTCGACGCGAGGTTCGATCGTCTGCTCGAACCGACTCGAAATTTCAAGCCGACTATTTGGTTGTTCACTGCGGCCACTGCGCTCGGCGACTTTGGCATCCTGTGGCACATGGTCGGCATCGTTCGCGCGGTTGCCGACAATTCGCGCGTCAAACAAGCACTAATTCTTTCGGCACTGATGGGTGTCGAGAGCCTGCTGCTGAATCAGGGCATAAAGAGATTTTTTAAACGCGAGCGACCCACCATTAAAGGTGACTCACGATTCAAAATTCGCAAACCTCACACTTCGAGTTTTCCGAGTGGGCATGCCAGTTCTGCTTTTTTCGCAGCCGTCGTACTCACACGTTGGTCATCTGGGCCTGCAATTGCACTGTGGTTTTGCTTTGCAGTCATTGTCGCCACCAGCCGCATTGCAGTGCGCATTCACCACGCGAGTGACATTTTCGCCGGCGCCCTAGTCGGCACCGCGATGGGTCTTCTCGCCCACCTCGCGATTTCGTTCTTCTAAAGTTCGCGTCGCGAACTGAAAATTTAGGCTTCGGGGGTTGATGTTGTCGCGCTCGCAGTGAGCAACGAACGCACATCTAACAACAAATCAGCAACTTCGCCCGTTGAAACAAGTTCACGCTGCAACATTTCGCGAAGGGCCTTGTCGATCACGCCAAGTGCTTCACTGATAACTGCCGCCTCACGTGAATCTGTCATTTGCTCGAGCCTTTCGTTGCCGTGAACCTGCTTTGTGCAATGAACCGAAGGCTAGTGCGACCGACACACCAGACCTCGTCATTTAGATAAATCGTGCCTGAAGCATGTGTCACGGTGGACGGATCAAAATCCTGAATAGCGGCATGGCCCAGCTTGTGCGTAGCATCACAATGTGGAATTGCGCGATAAAAACACCGTTGTGACAGGCGCCGCAAACGGCATTGGCAAAGCAGTTGCGGAAGAATTTCACAAACAAGGAGCACGAGTTGTGCTCGCCGACCGCGACGAAAAACTTCTCGACACGGTCGTCGCGCAACTCAACGCCAAGCGCCCCAATTCGGCTTTCGGTGTGGCGTGTGATTTATCCACAGAAAAAGCCAATGCCGAACTCGTCGCAAAATCGAAACAATTTCTTGGATTCATCGACCTGTTCTATGCCAACGCCGGCGTGGCAATGGGCACCGACCTTTCAACCAGCGAAGAAACCTGGAACATATCTTTTGATATCAACGTGCACGCTCATCGCTGGGCGGTCAAATATCTGATCGACGACTGGCTGACGGCTGGTCACGGCTATTTTGTCAGCACCGCGTCGGCAGCGGGCTTGCTCACGGCGATCGGTTCGGCGCCATATTCGTTGACCAAACACGCGGCGTTGTCGTTTGCCGAATGGCTGTCAATCACTTATGGCAATCGCGGACTCAAAGTGAGTTGTCTATGCCCACAAGGCGTCAACACCAACATGTTGCGCCGCTCAGATGAAGCCACGGCAGCCGACAACGGCAATGTCGTGCGCGCATCGGGTGCGGTGCTCGAACCCGAACAAGTTGCCGAAATCGTCGTCGAGACGTTGCGCCGAGAGACTTTTATGATCTTGCCGCACCCAGAGGTTGCTCAGTTCGTCAATAAAAAAGCCAGCGAGCACGAGCGGTGGTTGGCTGGCATGCGCAAACTTCAACTACGCACACTTGGCGTTTGATTTTGTCGTGATCAGCAGCGAAAGCATCGTCAAATACGAACGCGATGGTGTCGTGGTGTTGCGCGATGTCTTGAACCCACAAGTGATTTCTGAACTCTCGGACGCGCTCGAACAAAACATGCGCTCACCCGGACCATGGGCAAACGAATATGCGGCGAACTCGCAACAAGGCAGATTTTTCGACGACTATGTCAACTGGTCGCGCTTTGACGCATACCAGGCTCATGCACTCTCCGGAGTTTTACCGCGAATCGCACTTGCCTTGATGCAAAAAACATCTGGACGATTTTTTCATGAACATGTTTTGGTCAAAGAATCTGGCAACAATCAAGTCACGCCATGGCACAACGACGAGCCGTATTACGGCGTTGATTCACAAAGTAACGTCAGTTTGTGGGTGCCGCTTGATCCGATTCCTGAAAAAATTGCATTGCGGGCGATTCTTGGCAGTCATCGCTGGGGCAAAAAATTTATTCCACGAAAATTCGTGGATCAATCGCCTTATGTTGCGAGCGCCCGCGAATATGAACCGCTTCCCGACTCGCTGCAACTTGATGACGCCGAAAACATCGAGTGCTTCGAGGCGATGCCCGGCGACATCGTCGCGTTTCACTTTCGCACGCTGCACAGCGCACCTTCAACATCTAATTATCCGGATCGCCGTCGAGTCGTCAGCTTTCGCTATGTCGACAGCGACGCTGTTTGGTCGACACGACCATGGAAAACTTCGCCACCCCTTGAGCCACGCTCATTGAAGCCCGGCGACTTTTTGAACGACGAGCGCTTTCCGTTAATTAAAACTCTTTAGCGCAGTCGCTAACTCACGCCACTGCGCAGTTGGCAGCACTCCTGCTTTGTTCGATAACACTTGCACCGATACGTGGTTTGCCCCAGCTTCAAGGTGCGCCTCAATGCGGCTGACGATTGTTTCGAGCGCGCCCCAAGCGACAATTGCGTCGACCATTTTGTCACTCGGCATCTTGTCTGGCCCAGCGATGTCGTTTTGGCTATAACCCAATCGCGATAAATTCTTCACATAATTTGGCAAACGGTTGTAGGTCAGCATGTGCTGGCGAGCGATGGCCCGCGCAGTTTCGGCATTCGTGTCGAAGACAACGGCAATCTCCGGCGCAAGCAACGCATTTTCACCCATAATTTCGCGCGCACCAGCCGTGTGCTCAACAGGCACAAAATACGGATGCGCACCAAGGCCGCGTTGCACCGAAAGTTTCAACATTTTAGGGCCCAGCGCCGCCAACACTCTGCGCGGCGCGGTCGCGGGTGGTGCGGCAAAGAACACAGCATTATCCATGGCGTCGAGATATTCGGTCATCGCCGAAAATGGTTTGGAATAGGTGCTCTTATGAACCTTTTCTGCCAGATGCTGATGACTCGTACCGATACCCAACAAAAATCTGTCGCCAAATTTTTCGGTCAGTGTCTTCCAGCCTGCGGCCATCGTCATCGCACTTCGGGCATGCATCGATGCAATTCCCGTTGCCATCGTCAAGTGTTTTGTCGCCGAAAGCAACATGGCGCACGAGGCAAACGGTTCGCGAAGCACCGCCTCGGGCACCCACACGCATCGATAACCCAATTCTTCGAGCTCAATTGCGGCTTCTTGTGCTTTGGTCATTGGCTGAAGATCTAAGTCAACCGTCCAAATACCTACACGACCCAAGCCAAAATCAGATCGCTTGTTATTTTTCATATTCATTTACCATAATCCAAATCGTCCCTACACATTGCCAAGTGTCCCGCGAGTTCAAACGCAAAATAACTTACCTTGTCGCGTTGATCTTGTTGGCGTCATGTGCCAATGCACAGCAACCGTCAGGCAGTACCGACTCTGCAACTGCAACAGTCTTAAAAGTGATCGACGGCGACACGATTGTTCTCAAACTGCAAAATCGAACCGAAACGGTTCGCCTGCTTGGCGTTGACACACCCGAAACAGTTCACCCGAATGAACCCATCGAGTGTTTTGGCCCCGAAGCCTCAGCATTCTCCAAAGCAACCCTCAAAACAGGTGCGGTTGTAAAACTCGTGCGCGATGTCGAACCGCGCGATCGCTTTCAAAGACTTCTCGTCTATCTATATCTCTTAGACGGCACATTTTTTAATCAACTACTAATAGAGCAGGGTTTTGCAAGAACTCTGAGCATCGAGCCGAACACGGCGTTCGCAGCACAATTTGCAAGCCTTGAGTCGAGCGCGCGTGATCGACGCGTCGGTTTATGGCACGCGTGCGAAAGATAGCGTAAGCCTGTGGTCAACTTGCAGAAATCTTTGGTCGAACAACTGGGCCACTCGCCGCACGCGCGACTCGTCATTCTTAGTTGCGACGACTTGGGTGCTTTTCACGCTGCGAATGTCGGGGTCTACGATGCCATCAACAAGGGGGTCGCGACTTGCGCCTCACTGATGGTGCCCGCACCATGGTCGCGCGACGCAATCAATCGTTACAACGGCGAGGACATCGGCGTGCACCTGACACTCAATGCCGAGCACGCAAATTATCGCTGGGGATCAATCACCAACTCGGCTTCATTGTCGTCTGGTGAAGGCGGGTTTCCCCGCACAATCAACGACCTATGGGAGCACGCCGACCCGCAGGAAGTTTTGCGCGAATGCCGCGCACAAATTGAACGGGCAATCGCCTGGGGTCTTGATCCAACGCACCTTGCGCCACATTTGACCGCGATCACACTGCGTCCCGAGTTCTTTGATGTCTATCTCGAATTGGCGGTCGAGTTTCGTTTGCCGATTCGCCTGCCAAGTTCAATTTCCGAACAACAAGCCGGTTTCCCGTTTCGCAAACTGGCAGCGCAAGAAGGCATCGTGTTCCCTGATTTTTTCGATCACGACTGGCGAGCAGGAAGTCGCGAACGAGTATTGAAAGACTTGGAAAATCTGCAACCAGGCGTCACCGAAATGCATGTTCAGCCGTGCATTGACACGCCCGAGATTCGTGCACTCGGCGACATCGCCCAAAGTTGGATCGACGATTACAACCTCGTTGTCAACGATGAAGAGATTCGCGATGCAATCGAAGCTAGCGGCGCAACAATGATCGGTTTTCGCGAACTGCGCACCCTGATGCGCGCTCGCTGATTATTGGTTCGCGCGAATACCCGCAAACAATTCAGTCTCAATCCCCGACCCGGTTGGCGAATAACCAGCGATGTGATGCTCGGCCAGGATCCAATCTTCGTACGGGTAAACCTCGGCTAATTCTTGATCACTGAGACCAAACCAAAACGCTTCATTTTCATCGACTTGTGTGGCATGCGCCTTGAGTGCGCCAGAGCGTGCCCAAAAATATTCTCCGACACGAATTTTTGTTGTTATCCGATGATCAAGATTCGGCCTATCAAACCACTTTTCGTCGTAAGGCGATGATCCACGCAAACGTAACATCGCCTCGTGCACGGTCTTCAACCGAGTGCGCGACCACACCGAGTAATACATCTTCAATGGTCGCCAAACTGGTCCGGCATTTTTATACCAAGATTCGTCACCTGCTCGCTCAAAAGCCAAAATGCTGACATCGTGAACCTTCAAATGATCAGGGTGCAGATAGCCGCTTTGATCATCGCTATAGGTAACGATCACCTGCGGTTTTTCGGCGCGAATAATTTTCACCAAGCGTTCAGCCGCTTCGTCGTTGCTGGCCATGTGAAAGCAATTCGGGTTCGAGTTCGATTCGCTATCAGCCATACCCGAATCGCGATAGCCGAGCATGTGTAACTTGCTGAAGCCAATCACTTGCACACTTCTTTCCAACTCTTTGGGTCGCATCTCGGTCAATAATTTTCGCTGCGCAGCAAGGTCGAGCCCGTGAAACGGCATGCCTGGCTCTTTGAGCGCCGGATTGTTTACATCGCCCTCTTCGCCACCCGTGCAACATACCAACACGGTACGCACGCCCAATTCTGCATATCGCGCAAATGTCGGTGCACCTTTGGACGCTTCATCATCAGGGTGTGCATGAACTGTCAGCACACACAGCGGGTTGCCGTAATTATCCACCGGTGAAACCATATTTTTTGAGCGATCGGCTTGCCTCATCTCGTGAAGGATAGTGAGAGTTGTCATCGATGACGATGCCGTAGTCTTGAACCAATGCAGGTCATCAGAACATGGCGTTTATCGTGTGGATTATTTGTTCTTGCCATTGTGTTGACCGCATGTTCGCGTGACGGGCGTGAACTGCGCGAAGCCGGACCAGGTCAGGGCGAGTCGATTGCAATAGTTGCCGCTACTTTAGAAACGGCGATCGCCGGACAAGACCCAGCGACGCAAAATATTTTTTCTGTCAGCGGCACTTGGCTTGCGAGCGGCGCACTTGATCCTCGACATACATGTCTCGGGTCGAACATCTCGCCCGCGATAATCATTGAAAATGTGCCAGCCGAAGCGAAAAGTTTGGCCATGACTTTGATCGCCATTGAAAACCCGCAACAACCACTGTGGGTGGTGGCAAACCTTGACCCGACGCTGAAAGTGATTCAAGAAGGTGGCGTGCCAACCGGGGCGATCATCGGCGCGGCTTTTAACGGCGACAAAATTGTTGATGGATACAGTGGTCCATGCCCGATAGACAGCGAGATTCATGAGTATTTGCTTGTCGTTTACGCGATTGATCAACAACTTGAGTTCACCCCCGAGCCACAGTCGCTGGCAAGCTCACAACTTTTAGAACAAGCGATTCAATCGGCGGCCTTCGACTCTGCCGAGACTCGTTTTTTCGTCCAAAACCCATAAACGAACCCGCTCGTCTGCCAAGATTTAGGCATAGAACAAAATGTTTCTGCCCTGCCGATCTCATTGTTTGAGACCGATCTAGACGCGCGACTGGTCGCCGCCAACGACGCATTTCGGATTCTCGCACTGGCGGGAGCACCGCTCGTGGTTGGAAGCGCACCCTGGGTGAACGCCCAACCGGCGGAACGCACTGCCGCCGAAAGAGCGTGGCTGCTCGCCAAACAAACTTCATCAAGTTTCAATTTCGAGTTTCGCTTGTGGCAACCCAACGGTGATGTGACTTGGGTTTTGGTTTCGCTTCAAGCACAAAAAGATGGCGCGGGTCGAATCACTAATTACATCGGCAGCGCACAGGATGTAACTCAGTCTGTAACTCGGCGCGTGCTCAGCGAACAACTCATCGGTCTGCTCGACGCAGCCCATGATGCAATCTTGGTTTTTGATCGGTCTGGTGCGCTGATGTTCGCCAACGATTATGCCCAACAACTTGTCGGCAAGAACGAGACACCAGGTCTCAGCGATGCCGCGGTGCAGACTTTTATACAAGCGATTCGCGATCAGATCCCGCGTGAGTTGATCACCAGCACCACATCCAATCGTTGGCAGGGTGAAGTTGGCTTTCGGGGAACAGATTCGATCATGCGAACTTTGGATGTGGTGCTGCAGATTGTCCGAGATGCCAACGGCACGATCGAACATTATTCGGCGATTGCCCGAGACATCACCGAATTAAAACAAACCCAAGACGAATTGCAACGTCAAGCCACCCATGATGCACTGACGAATCTGCCAAATCGCGTCCTGTTTTTGCGCAAACTCTCTGAGGCGCTTGACCGTTCACGCACGCTCAAGCGTGGTGTCACGGTGCTTTTCGTCGACCTCGACAAACTCAAAGATGTCAACGACACGATCGGACACAGTGTCGGCGATCAGTTGATCGTCAACATGGCCAAGCGACTCGTCAGTGCAACTCGGCCATCGGATGTCGTGGCGCGAATAGGCGGCGATGAATTCGTGATTCTTTGCGATGGTTTAGGGGACGAGCAAGTTGCCATGGACGTCGCCAACCGCATGCGCACAGCCGTAACGGGTCAACAGATTTTGCAGGGCTTCGAAATTGAGACGAGCGCAAGCATCGGTATCGCCATGGCTAACCCAACTTTGTTGACCGAGATGTCGAGCGCCGATGCCGCGGTGACCCTGCTGCATCACGCCGATAGTGCGATGTATCGCGCCAAACAACGAGGTCGTGGAAGATGCGAAATGTACAGCGAAGAGATGAGCGCCAATGCTCGAGAAAAGAGTGTTCTCAGTTCGCAACTTGAACGCGCTCTGGCAACTGATCAACTATTCCTCGTTTATCAGCCAATAGTCTCGACACACACTGCACGCATCGCAGGCGCCGAGGCATTGTTGCGGTGGCGGCACCCCGAGCGTGGCGTGCTGACGCCACCGATATTTCTCGCGCTTGCCGAAGAGTCGGGCTTGATCGGACCAATTGGCGATTGGGTAACCAGAAAAGCCTGCGGCGACGCCCGCTCATGGCTTGACGCCGGCACGATTGACGGCTCGTTCGTGATGCATATCAATGTTTCGGCACGACAACTTGGTGATGCAACTTTCGTCGAACGCACAATGTCGGCGTTGCGTGAAGCAAAACTTGAACCCCATCAAATTGATCTCGAGGTCACCGAGTCGACCTTGCTCGACGACAAGGGCTCTGTCGTGCGAACCCTGAACGCCCTCAAGCGACATGGCGTGAAGACGGCCATTGATGATTTCGGCACCGGGTTCTCGTCGCTGGTGAATTTGCGTAGCTTCCAAGCCGACTTTCTCAAATTGGACGGCACTTTCATCCGCGATATTGGCAACCAAGGTGGTGACGATCCGATTGTTCGTTCGGTCATTCAACTGGCGCACTCGTTGAATATGTCGGTAGTCGCCGAGTGGGTCACGAGCCAAGACCAGTCTCAACGTCTTCGACTCTTGGGTTGCGACTTCGTCCAGGGCAACTTAATTGGTCAACCCGTTGTGGCCGAGGAGTTTGGCGCAAAGTTGACCCAATCATCAACTAGCTAATCGTTTTAATCAGATCCTTCTGGCTCGGGGGCCGGGGCCGAGCCTCCAAAAAAAGCCAGAACCGCCGCCGAGCCCTCGCCCAATTTCAATATCGAGTTTCCGGCAACGCTGTCGCTATAGACATCTAACGAGAACCTGCTGATATCACCTTTGGCTGCTGGTCGCATCTTTTTAGCAAACTCTGTCAGATCAAGGTTGCTGTCGGTGATGATCGCTCCTGTCACGCCATCAAATGCACTGGAAACAGAAAAAGGGTTCGACAACACCCTGGTTAGCGCCGTATTTAGCATCGCCGCGATGAATTTGCGTTGACGCTTGCCGCGACCAATATCCGACGAGCCGTCCAGCCTCCATTCGTTTTCGATTTTGGTTTCAAAATATCGACTTCGCGCAAAAGCCAGTGCCCGCACCCCGTCGAGGTTGTGGCAACCAGGCGGAATGTACAAACCGGTATTTTTGTCGCGCGACGGATACTGCACGCAGATCTCTACTCCGCCGATGGCGTCGACAAGACCTTTAAAACCTTGAAAATTAATCTCTAAATAGTGATGAATCGGAATGTTGAAATTGCTTTGTATTGTGCGCACCAAGACATCCGTGCCTTCTTGATAAGCCGTATTGATCCGCGCCGTATTTTCACCATCACCGATTCGCACCCAAAGATCGCGCGGAAACGACAACAGTGCCCCGGCACCAGTCGCTTGGTCGTAGTGAAACACCATCAGCGTGTCGCTGCGCCGACCAAGAGTTTCGGCCCCGCTACCGATCGTCGCAAAATCTGGATCATTGGGGTCGGCACCTTCGCGCGAGTCTGAGCCAACCAACAGGTAATTTTCGAAGCCACTACTCGGCGCCGAGAGCGCAGAGGTAGCCGCGAGATCGCGTTGCACCGAGCCAAGCTGAGAGTTGGTTGCTGAAACCAATTGTTGGGCGCCTGCGCCACTGACGACTGCAAAAATCGCCAACGCGGTCAATAACGCCGTTTTGTTTTTTAGCAGACCGGTCGTTGAATTTTTCTTTCTTTGCACCATGCCGATACAAAGTTAGTCTTGATTCGCGTCACGCAGGTGCACCACATCGCCAGTGTCAATCGTGAGTTGCGTCAAGTCTGTTTCAACCACAAGTCGCCCTCGCGCATCAATCGCCGCTGCGCGACCCGTCACGAACTCACCACTTGTCAACTCGACTCGCACCAACTTATTGAGCGTCGACAACGAACCGACATATTCGTCGTGCAATCGCTCGCTAGATAACAATTCGACAATGTTTATCTGCTCAAGTAATACCCTCAATAAATCGACTGGCTCAAACGAACTTGTCACGACCAGATCTTTGAGTTTTGCCGCGTAGTCGGGCGCCCACGAGATGTTGATACCAATGCCGACGATGATAAAAGTTTGCCCGACATCGGCGACGCTCAACATGCCGCCGAACTTCCTTTCGTTCAGCAACAAGTCATTCGGCCATTTCAGTTTGAGCGACGCGCTCTTT
>SYNW01000021.1 GCA_005805045.1 Actinomycetota bacterium | reverse complement strand
TGCACAATCATCTCCACGCCACCACTGCCACTAAAGCACAAACTAGGGCAATCACACCGCCATACGCCAACGACCACTCAGGCGAAATTGAGTCGGCGACTAGACCAGTGATCGGTCCACCAATTGGGGTGCTGCCCAAGAATGCAACCGCCGTGAGAGCAAGCAGTCTTCCGCGCATGTCCGGTGGCGACTCTTGCTGGCTGATTGCATTACCCGAGGCGATCATCGCCGCTCCGCCGATACCCAGCGGAACGCTCCATAGAAATGCCATCCATACATTCGACGCAAACGCCATGCCAATGCTCGCCAGACCCAGCAACGCAATGTTGCCGACGAACCAGCGCATCGAAACAACTTTTAGTCGTGCAGTCAGTAATGCGCCAGTTAGGTTTCCGATACCAATTATCGCCATCACCCAACCAAATGCGCGATCGTCACCCCATCTCAAGTCGGCAAGTTTCGGCAACGCAACACCAAAATTGAACGAGAACGTGCTCACTGCGAGATAAATCATGAACATCTTCAGCAAGCGACGATTGCCGGCGACATATTCAAATACTTCGCGCACTGGCGAGCCGCCCGCTGGTCGAATCACTGCCGGATACATTTCGCTCTTGCGCAGGCCAGTCAGGCTATAAATCATCGCCGCATACGAAATGCCATTGATGATAAACAGCCAGCCCGTTCCCAGCGGTCCGACAAGTGCCGTGGCGATTGCCGCACCAAAAATGCGCGAGCCGGTCATCACCGCCGTGTTGAGTGACATTGCGTTCGGCAAATCAACCTCCGGCACAAGTTCGGTCACGAGCCCGCGACGAGCCGGATTATCAAATGCGCCAATGATGCCCAATAGCAGTGACAGCGCGTAGACCGTCGGCACATTGATCACATTCGAAAGATCAAGCACGCCAAGCAACAATGCTTGAACCGCCAAACCAGCCTGCGAAATAAGCGCGATGCGACGACGATCGTGACGGTCGGCCAACGCCCCGCACCAAGTGCCGAACAACAGCATCGGCAGAAACTGAAACGCAACGTTGTAACCAAGGTCGGCTGCATTGCCGGTCAGTCGATAAATCAGCAGCGACGACGCGGTTAACTGCAGCCAACTACCAATATTCGAGAACAGCAGTCCGGCAAAAAACAACCTCGCATTGAAATATTCCAGCGAGCGAAAAATGCCCGCGTATTTATCGGCCATGATGATCAGTCATCAAGTTTCAGTGCCGAAATGAATACATCTCCGGGTATTTCGACTCGACCAATTGACTTCATCTTCTTCTTGCCTTCTTTTTGCTTCTCGAGCAGTTTGCGCTTGCGTGAGATGTCGCCACCGTAACACTTGGCCAAAACATCCTTGCGCTTGGCCTTCACAGTTTCACGGGCAATGAACTTTCCGCCGATCGCCGCCTGAATCGGCACATCGAACATCTGTCGCGGAATCAACTCTCTGAGTTTTTCGCACATCCGCTTGCCGTAGTCGTAGGCCTTGTCACGATGCACGATCGTGCTGAATGCATCGGCGACGATGGCATTCAAAAACAAGTCGACTTTTACGAGATCAGACTCGCGATATCCGTGCAATTCGTAGTCAAGACTCGCATACCCCTGCGAGCGACTCTTCATCTGGTCGAAAAAATCGACGACAACTTCCGCGAGTGGCATCAGATAATGCAACTCGACTCGTTCGGGCGAGAGATATTCGAGTTTGCTGAGTTCGCCGCGTCGTGTTTGACAAAGATCCATCAGCGTGCCCGTGTAATCCTTCGGCGTGATGATGTCGACTTTGAAATACGGCTCTTCAATCGACTTGATATACACCGTTGGCGGCAACTCACTCGGGTTGTGGCAAATCTCGGTGGTGCCGTCTGTTTTCGTCACTTGATATTGCACCGATGGCGCAGTCGCAATCAGCGCCAGGTTGAATTCGCGCTCAAGTCGTTCTTTGACGATTTCCATGTGCAACAAACCGAGAAATCCGCATCTGAAACCAAAACCCAACGCACCTGAAGACTCGGGTAAATAACTGATTGATGCATCGTTCAGTTTTAGTTTCTGCAAACTCTCGCGAAGAGTTTCAAAATCATCGGCGTCAATTGGAAACAATCCACAGAACACCATCGGCTTCGGGTCGCTGTAGCCGTCAAGTGGTTGGCTTGCCGGTCGTGCCTCGTGCGTCACTGTTTCGCCACTGCGGGCCTCACCCACATCTTTGATTCCCGCAATCAAATAGCCGACTTCGCCCGGACCGAGCTCGTCTATCGGCGTCGGCACGGGTCGTCGCACACCAACTTCCAGCACTTCATGCACGGCGTTTGTTTGCATAAATCGCAACTTCTCGTTGCTGCGCAAGCGCCCATTCATTACGCGAATCGACGACACAACACCGCGATATTGGTCGTATTGACTGTCAAAGATCAATGCCTGCAGTGGTGCGTCGCCATCGCCGCCCGGCGCAGGTATCCGCGCGACAATCGCGTCGAGCAATTCAGGCACGCCATCTCCGGTCTTTGCCGAAATTCGCAGAATATCTTCGGCTCGAATACCCAAAACCTTTTCGATTTCCATCGCATAACGATCAGGATCGGCAGCCGGCAAATCGATTTTATTGAGCGCGGCAACGATCTCTAAATTATTTTCAAGCGCCAAATAACAGTTCGCCAAAGTTTGAGCCTCGATTCCCTGCGCCGCGTCGACAACCAAAACGACTCCTTCACATGCAGCCAACGAGCGACTCACCTCATAACCAAAGTCGACGTGTCCTGGCGTGTCAATCAGATGCAGCGTGTGGTCTTTCCAGGTCACTCGCACGTTCTGCGCTTTGATCGTGATCCCCCGCTCACGCTCAAGATCCATGCTGTCCAGATATTGGGCACGCATTTCACGCGCATCAACCGCGTTCGTCATCTCCAACATGCGGTCGGATAGGGTCGATTTTCCGTGGTCGATGTGCGCAATGATCGAAAAATTTCGTATTCGAGCTAAATCCATTGCGCCGTTTCTCCGAGACTTCGATTAACGCATTCATGCCCTAAAAGCACCTGCGAGAAGTATCCGAATTCTACACGGCTCATGTTTGGCATGGCCTCGTCCGCTGTTAGCCTTGAGCCGTGGCAAATATCAAATCTCAGAAAAAGCGCGTCATCACAAACGCAAAAGCAACCGATCGCAACAGAGCCGTTCGCAGCGAACTTCGCTCACGTGTTAAGACCGCCCTTGAGACAGCTGGCACACCAGAAAATCAAGAGGCTCTTCGTCTGGCCGTCAAGCGCCTCGACAAAGCCGCCGCCAAACGAACGATTCACCCGAAGCAGGCCGCCCGTCGCAAGAGCCGCCTAATGCGCAAACTTAACGCCGCCTCGGCGAAGTAGTTCTCGACGACTTGTTCGTCGCACCCATTCGGCACAACCTGGCAATCAGAATCTCCATCGTTAGTTCTTCGCCCAAATCTTTGCCTCCGCGTAAATCAACGTCAGCGCGCGCGAGCAACTGCACTGCCTGACTGATGCCTTCGCCCCCGAGGCGACGATATTGATTCAAATATTTCTTGGCTTGAAATTCGCTCTTGCTACCGATAACCGACATTGCGTCTTGCGGAGAACTCGGTTCAGGACCGTCAAGTCGCATCAATTTTGTGTAGTGCGTGTGCAACAGGGCCATCACCTGCAACGGGTGATACTCACCGCTACGCGTCATTCGATGCAACATGTCGATCGCTTTCGCCGAATCGCCGGCATCAATCGCATCGGTTAAGTCCCATGGTTTGACGCTGCCGGCATCACCCAAGAACGCGGTGATGTCGTCACTCGTAAGTTTTCGCGATGTGCCGTAGGTCGAAACCAAAATGTCAATTAGCCCTGGCAAACGCGCCTGATCTTCACCAAGCCAATCAATAATTTGATTGAGTGCACTCAATTCGAGGGTCAACCCAGACTCGCCCAATCTTTCCAAAAACCATGTCACCAGTTCTTGACGACGATCAGGTGGTGTCGTTGCCAATGTTGTTGCGCCCGCGCGCTTGAGTGCATCAGCGATCGACTTCGGCAGTTTGCCGGTCGCGCTCACGACCAGATGGGTGCTGTCAGATGGTTGCGCCAGATATGCGACAAGGCTCGAAAGTTCGGCGACCGTCGCTTCCGAGATTTCACGAATCACCACAACGCGTTCTTCACCAAACAGCGACATGGTCTCGGCTGATGCCACTGCTTTACGAATCGCATCTTCGCGATCTTGCGAATTCGCCGCACCTGCGTCGTGGGTTTCCAAAATCGTACTGCGACTCTCTTTTGTCGCCATCGACCTAATCAATTCGCGCGTAATCTCGCTGACCTTGTCAGAAACCAGTCGTGGATCAGAACCCGTCACAAGATTGATCGACACGCCTACACGCTAGAACTTCGGTGTCGCATCACCAAGATCGCCACAAAAACACCGATCCATAGCGCAATATTTGCCACACCGTCAATTTTCAAGCGTGCGAAAATCTCTGCGATCCACCAAACCCAACGCACGCCAACTTGAACCGGCCACATGATCACCGCGGCGAGACCAGAAAACCCGGCGTCAACAATCAGCCCTGAAATCAGTGCCAGTGGAAAACCAACAAGCATGACCAAACCTGCAACTGGCACCGCCAAAACATTGGCGACGATTCCCATTGCCGACGGCAATCCAAATACAAAGAGCACCGCAGGCATTACACCAATCTGCGCCGCGACGGTCGCAGCAATCAGTTGAGCCAGCCATTTTGGCCCACGAATAATCCGCATCAGAGGCCCAGAACCCAAACACAGACCGCAGGTTGCCCCAACCGACATATAAAAACCCACGGACCACGCCAAAAGTGGATCAACCGTCACCGCGATCAATACCGTCAATGCGATCAGTCTCATTGTTCGCGTTGGTCGACCGATCACCATGGACAAAAACGCGAGACCAGCCATAATCGCTGCACGCACAACGCTGGGTTCAACACGCGTGATCACCACGAACCACGCCAAAATACCAAATGTCACCAACACCCTCGGTCGTCTTGTCAGCCGTGACAACAGTGGCGACATCACCGCCAAAACAAGCGCCACGTTCTGCCCGGAGACGGCCACGAGATGAGCGAGCCCCGAATCGCGAAACGCAACAATCATCGACTTCGGTTGTCGCGTATCGTCGCCGATCACTAGACCCGTGAACAATGTGCGGTCTGCAAACTCAAAAGAGTCGGCGCCCCGACTCACAAGATCGCGCACCCTTTGCACGCTTCGCATCAGCGGTGCCGCGGGCAACCGCAATTCGCCGACAGTGTCCACCTCAAATCGACCCTTTATGTGTTCTGCAATCAGCCATTGCTTATTGCCAGGCGCGAGTTCTTCGCGTTGCCCGCTGACGAAAATCTGCTCACCAACTTTCACTCCTGCCAGTCGCCACCCGGGTCGACCATACGAGTAGACAGAGAATCGGTCGGATTCAATTTCAAGGGTAACTCGTGTCGCCGCACCAACATTGAGCGGATCACTGATCACGGTCGCGATACCCGAATACGACCCGATCGTAACGCTGCGTAATTCTCGAATTGAACGCCGCGAATTGCAAAAGCCAAGAACGACGACCATAAAGATCAAAAGCGCAAGCGACTTTCGCAACCCCATCTGACGCACCGCAAAAATACAACCCACTGCAACACCGAACAAAATTAAAAAACAATATTTATCACTCGCTCGGGTGATCATCAAATAAACGATCGCCAAAATTACGATCAGCCAATCCGCGCGCCGCACATCGTACGCTGTAGTCATGGCTGGCAGTTCACGCACCAAGTCGTCTCGCGAAAAACGCATCGTGCCCGACGGCATTGTTGCTCACCGCGATGCCGTGCGCAAACGCGGCGGACTAATCGCCGTCGCACTATCCATCGCCATACTCCTCGTCGGTCTAATTTTTTTGGCACTACCCGGCTCACTAACTGGTCTGCTTGGATTTGTTTTTGCTTTCATCGCCCTGCCGACAATGCCGCTTTTTGGCATTCCTGCCACTGGTGATTTTGTTCGCTACGGACTGAGTTTTGTTTCGAGTCTTTTGCTCTGGTGGATAATCGGTCACTACGCGAGCCTCCGCGCTATTCGTGCGGTTATCGCCAGTTGGCCGGAGTGGCGTCGCGAATTTCGACCGCTGGCCATCGGGTTGGTGCTGGGGTCGTTGATCTCGCTCGCACTGGCCGCGATCGTGCTCGGCGTGCTCTAGTTAACGCGGGCACGAGGCAAAATCTCGCTCAATTTTGCAGGACCGATGCCACGAACTTTCAGTAAATCTTCAACCGTTTGAAATGCACCGTTTTTTTCACGATACGTGACAATCGCTTTTGCCGTCGCCGGCCCGACACCGGGCAGTTGTTCGAGTTCAACGACAGATGCCGAGTTGATATTGATCACCTGCGTTGCACCGACAGCACCCGTCGTCGAACTTCCTGACTGTGGCCGCCCAATAATCGTGTGCGGCTTCTCGCCACGCTTGGGCACATAAACTTGCTCACCCTCATTTAAAACAGTCGCCAAATTGATGACGTCGAGATTTGCCGCACTCGTCGCCCCACCTGCGACAGCGATTCCGTCGACAACTCGCGAACCCGACCGCAGTCGATAAACACCGGGTGT
>SYNW01000020.1 GCA_005805045.1 Actinomycetota bacterium | reverse complement strand
TGTGGCACAGAGTTGCGCATGACGATGGCCCCAGACCAAGATCCTCCGCCTCCGAAACACTGCCTGGAAGATATGGATCTAATTGCACCCGTTGAGTGAGACGGCTCAGTGATATTTGGTTGCGGTATACAAACCGCCGAGTACTGCAAGCAAACCCGAAAACAAGTACCAGTTGTTGCGCCCACCTGGTACGAAACCTAGGTAATAGAGCAAAATCACAATTGCCCCCACCCCGAGAAGCGAAAACATCAGAACCGGTACCCAAGTTGGGCTAATGCGCTGCTCGCGCAGAACTGGTGGCGTATAACGCGATGAAGCCTCGGCAACATTTTGTCCATGCATCGAATGGGTATCCGAAGTATCAAGTCGGTGTGTCGCGTGCACGTGACCAGGCTTGGTGCCTTTTGGAGTAGTCCGCCCGCCCCCGCGACGCTTTAGTGCTGCCATAACCCAATCAAGTGTAGGGGGATAAACAACTTTGTAATCGCTCAAATTCCAGGCAGGCTGAAGGCAATGAATAATTTGATTCCACGCATTTTGGTGCTTGACAACTACGACAGTTTTGTCTACAACCTCGTGCAATATCTTGGTGAGCAAGGTGCCGAGCCAATCGTCGTTCGCAACGATCAAATCACAACGAGTGAAGCTTTGGCGATAAAGCCAGATGGCGTTTTGTTGTCGCCGGGCCCTGGCCAACCCACCGATGCCGGCGTCTTGTGTGAAATGATTACTGCTTTCGCCCAATCGGCCCCGATTTTTGGTGTATGCCTCGGACATCAAGCAATTGGTCATGTCTTTGGTGCGAACATTGTTCGTGCGCCTGAACTGCAGCACGGAAAAACATCAGAAATTCTTCACGATCAAACCGGGGTATTTCAAAACATTGAATCACCAATTTGCGCAACTCGCTATCACTCGCTCGTGATAGACGCCGACTCAGTGCCAAACGAACTGGTTGTCACGGCATCTACTAAAGATGGCGCCATTATGGCGGTGCGTCACAGACACTTAGATATCGAAGGTGTGCAATTTCATCCAGAGAGCGTACTCACCCAAAACGGTCATCAGATAATCAAAAACTTCATAACCAAGTGTGAAAAATAAAACTACGGCGTCACCACTGCGCGACCGATTGTCAAACGAATAACAAAGCCTGGGTCAACAAGCGTTCCAGCGTCGGTACCTTGCGTGATTACTTTTCCGTTGTTGAGGTCGTTTGTTGGCACATCTTGATATTTGATATCTGGGGTAAGGCCACTTGTCGCAAGCAGTGACAACGCCTCGGTCTCTGTCAGCCCTTCGGTTTGTGGCACGGAAATTTTATTTCCACCAGTTGAAACATAAACCGTAATTGCCGAGCCAGCAGGAGTCTCGGCACCGATCGCTGGTTCTGTGCGAATCACTCGACCTTTTTCGATTGTGGCGCTTGATTCGTTGATCAGCGTTACGACAAAATTGTACGGTGATTCTTGTAACAACTGTTGTGCTGCAGAATCAACTTGGCCCTGCACATTTGGCACCTTGGCTTGACCAAGCCCGCCCGAAACTACGACCAAAATCGCTGACCCTGATCGAACTTGGGTATCGACTTTTGGATCTTGTGAAAGAATTTGGTTCTCTGGTACTTTCGGGTCATTTCGTACTTCTTTAATTGAGAGTTGCAAGCCGAGAGGTGCCAAAAGTGCAGTGGCTTCTTTTACCGTCAACCCGCGCACGAGTGGCACCACGACTGGCGTGCTCGCGGGGTTGTAGGTGATCGTGATCGTGTCGCCATTGCGAGCCAGCACGCTTGGTGGTGGTTCTTGGGAATAGACGACGTCGTTACCAACACCCTCTTTGGTTGCCGCGTAAGGAACTGGTACAAAGCCCAGTGCGAGCAAAGTTTCACTGGCCTCTTTTACGGTCAAATTTCGTACATCCGGAACAGTTATTGACGTGTTCGCAGAATTGCGGGTGAGCGTTTGATAAAGAAATAGTCCTCCCGCGAGCAGAACGATTGCCGCGAACAAGGCCCCAAAGACAAACACCGCGGTTCGTTGAGGGCCTTTATCGTCGTACGGCGGATAGTTCGTGGCTTCTCTTTTCGTAGAGTCAGTTTTGGGCATGACTCGTGTCGCAGAATCTTGTTGGCTGATCACCGTTGTCAAGTTTGGATCAGTTATTGGCAGCATCTGAGTTGCGACAGCAGTCTGATCTGGGCTTGACATCGCCAAGACGGGAATTCCTTCCAAGAATCTTCGCAATTCGTTGCGCACTTCTTCGGCATTTGTGTATCTGTCGTTCGGCGATTTCTGCATGCATTTATTCACGATTGCTGCAAGCCCACTCGGCACCGAGTTAACTCGTTCGTTAATTGGTGTTGCTTGTTCGTGCACCTGTTTATACGCGATCGCAACTGCGTTTTCACCCGTGAATGGGGCTACACCACTCAGCATTTCATACATCACCACACCAAGCGAATAAATATCACTGCGCTGGTCGGTGAACGCTCCTTGGGCTTGCTCCGGTGAGAAGTATGTTGCAGTGCCCATGACCGCCCCGGTTTGAGTCAGACCCTGCTCGACACCTGCACCAAGTGCACGAGCGATACCGAAGTCGGCAACCTTTACTTGACCAGTTGTACTGACCAAAATATTTCCGGGTTTTATGTCGCGGTGGATAACTCCGCTCTGATGCGCGTCTCCGAGCGCGGCAGCAACTTCCGCCATCACGTCACAAACTTGTATTGGGGTCAACGTGCCGCTCTGTTTTAAAATATCGGCAAGCGTGCGACCGTTGACGTATTCCATGGCGATGTAATAGGTGTTGTTGACTTTGCCCCAGTCGTAAACGCCGACGATGTTGGGATGGTTTAGGTTCGCAGCTGCCTGAGCCTCGCGTCGAAATCGCTCGACGAATGCCGGATCAGTTGCAAACTCAGGGAACAAAACTTTTATCGCTATCGGCCGATCCAATAAAATATCTCGGGCTTGAAAAATTTCAGCCATTCCTCCTCGACCGATGCGCTTGCCAATTTCATATCGATCGTTGATGATCGCGCGGTTTGTTTCGCTCATGGCGTAGTCGTTTCAATAACGTCGCGTATCTGGTTTACATAATCTCTGGCAGCTGAAGAAGACGAAAACTTGGGCTTGGCAAGTATTTCCTTGGCCAGCACGAGGCTCAAATCTTCACGTGTCAAGGTGCTATCGGCTTCAATGGTGGGGTTGACCCATAAGAATTTTTTCCCCTGATAAATGAGCACGCGGGCATCCGTCGTTTTATTCTCGTAAGCGACAAAATACCCACTGCGCACATATGAAGCGATCAGGGTTATTGCCAGGACAAATATTGCAGCAACCACTGCGCTGGCAACCAGTCTTCGCACGAGTGATTTCTTCGAATTTGTCGTTGTCGCGATAGTCGGTTCGGCCGAAGTCGTGTCTTTCGAATCTGCAACGACATCCACGACAATCACCGTGATGTTGTCGTGGCCTCCGTTTTGATTGGCGATTATGACCAGTTCATCAGCAACTTTTTGCGGGTCGGTCTGTTGTTTGATGCACTCTTCAATCGCATAGTCGTCCACCTCATCAACGAGTCCATCGCTACAAAGTATGTATCGATCACCATCGATCAATGGCAGAGTCCAAGTGTCCACTGCGACGCTCGGCTCGATGCCAAGCGCACGGGTAACTATGTTTCTTCTGGCGTGAGTTCGTGCCTCGTCTCTTGTGATTAGTCCGTCGCTGACTAATTCTTGAACATAAGAGTGGTCGACACTAACTTGTTTAAATTCTCCGTT
>SYNW01000133.1 GCA_005805045.1 Actinomycetota bacterium | reverse complement strand
CGTGAAAGCTTCACCCTTTTTAATTGCTTGAGATGCGACGAGGCTTCGTCGGGCGATCTCTTTATTTTTGGTCTCGGTGGCCGTTGGATTTTTCTCAGCGCTTCCAAAAGCCCGTTCAAGTTCTCGAATCTGCGTGACGAGGTTTTTAAATTCGCCTGGCTCAAGTGACGCCCGATGATCGGGGCCGGCCAGCCCACGACTCGTTGTCAGGTGCTTTTCAATTACTTGAGCGCCCATCGCTACGGCTGCAACAGCAAGATGAGTGCCTGACGAGTGGTCGGAGAAGCCAATTTTGCAGTCGAATTCATCACGCAGGGTTTGCATCGCGCGTAGATTCACATCGTTTGGCTCCGTTGGATAATCAGTCGTGCAGTGCAACAGGGTAACTCTCGAGGCAACCGCGCCGTGTCCTGCACTGCCGGCAAGCGCTTTGATGCACGACTCTCTAGTTGGATGTTCACTCGAAGTAAAGGCGAAGGCAAAAACACCAAGCGCATCCTTAACCTCGGAAATTGTGCTCATGCCTGTTGAAAGAATAATTTTTTTGGCTGAACGCGCAACCTCATAAAGAAACGGGGCATTCGTCAGTTCGCCTGAACCAATTTTGATCGTCTCTAGACCTAAATCAGCCGTGAGAAACTTCAAACTCTCAAAGTCAAACGGTGTCGAAAGAAATTGAATGCCACGACTTTGGCAATAATCGAAAAGTTCGCGTTGCTGAGGGTGCGAGAGTTCAAGCTTCTTTAACATTTCCAGTTGCGACTCACTTGACCCCATGTTGGCAATTTGATATTCGGCTTTGCTGGCCGTGGCTGTCACAATCGATGCAGCAACGAACGATTGAAATTTGACCGCATCGGCTCCTGCATCGACTGCTGCGTCAACGAGTTTTCGTGCCAGATCAATCGAGCCATTGTGGTTTACCCCGGCCTCAGCGATGATGAATACTTTATGGTTTGTCGTCATGGCGATCACGCAAGATCAAAGAATGTTTTGTTGACAGTGAGTTCTGCAGTTTTAAGAGTATCTGTAATTTGTCGGGCACAGTTTCCAGAACCGTAGACACTCTTTGTTTTTGAGCATCGCTCGCGCCAGGTCGATGTCAGCGCGGTCTCAATCGCCGTTTGTATTTGCTGTCGCCCAATTTTCACGTCAATTATTGAATCGGCGCGTAGTCGACCATCCTGCCGTGAGCCGATGTTTACAGTAGGCACACAAAACGCTGGGGCCTCGATGATTCCACTAGAAGAGTTGCCAACGACGACGTCACATAACTTCATCAAACTGAAATAATTTCTTTGCCCGAGAGATTCGTGGAGAGACCGCTTCTTTGGATCGGCTGAGACAAAGCCAGCAATTTTGGAGCCTATTTCTGTGTTGCCGGGATCTGCGTTGGCACCCGTGAATACAATTGTGCAGAAATCGAACTTGCTCAGTGCCGCCAACACTTCATCAATTTCATTCGTTGCCGCACCAGTAGCGCGGGTAGTTGGATGGTAAGTCACAAGCAAAATTGGACTAGTAATTTGAATTTTCAATGCATCGCTGAGTTCTTGTCGGCCAATAGTCTCGCAACTCAGAGCGAGATCAACTCCGAGACTGCCGACATTGAAGACAGAACTCGGTTGTTCGCCAAGTTGCACGACGCGTCGCGCGTAATCTTGCGCAGCGACAAAATGGAGGCTTGACATTTTGGTAATCGCATGTCTGATGCTGTCATCAAATGCCCCGGTGGTTACTTCGCCACCGTGAATGTGGCCAATCGGGATACCCAGAATCAGTGCCGCCTGAGCACACGAGAGTATTTCATAACGGTCACCTAAAACTACGAGGACATCTGGTGAGAGTCGGCTCAGAGTTTCTGCCACTTTGGCCGTCGTATTTGCCATTGCTGTTGCAACACCCAGACTTGAGTCGTCCGATAGATCTATTTGCACTCGTGCATCTTCAATGAAACCATCCTCCTCAATTTGTTTAACGGTCATGCCGTGTTTTGGCGAAAGATGAGAGCCGGTCACGACGAGTTGAAATTGAATTTCAGGGTCGGATTTCAAAAGTGTCATCACCGGTTTTAGCAATCCGTATTCGGCACGAGCGCCTGTAATGACACAGACTTTTCGCCGCATTATGAGTTTTCCAAAAAGTGGCGGGCACTGCTCGGGACATTAATCAGCGAGTTCACAAGTTCTTCGGCAACTTTCAGTTCGCTGCGTGGGGCTTGTTGATACATCGGCAAGGTGTGCAACAGATTCCATGCGGGTCGACACAGATAGCCATCAGCTCGGGATGCGCTCAATAGCGCATCGCGGGTTTTCAAATCCGGAGAATTAAGACGCAATGTGTTCAACCAATAATTTGAGGTGGTTCCGCTCGGTTCGCCGACAAAATTCAAAGTCTGAGAAACTTTGCAAGCCTGCGCATATTTTTCTGCCAATGAACGCTTGGCTTTGAGAAATTGGTCGAGCCTCTGCATTTGGGCGCAACCAAGAGCGGCGTTGATGTTTGGCATTCGATAGTTAAACGCCACAGCATCGTGAAGGTATTGGTAATCATGGGCCAACTTCGCGGTTGTCGCCAAGTGTCGAATTCGTTCGGCAAGCACCGAGTCGTTTGTCAGAATCGCGCCGCCGCCACCCGTGGTGATCGTTTTGTTGCCGTTAAAACTCAAAATTCCGACTTTGCCGAATGTTCCAGTGTGAACTTTGCCAACGAAACTGCCGATTGATTCGGCTGCATCCTCGACAACAGTCAGATTGAATTCTGCGGCGACCTCAAGCAATTTT
Source organism: Actinomycetota bacterium (assembly GCA_005805045.1). Taxonomy (GTDB): domain Bacteria; phylum Actinomycetota; class Acidimicrobiia; order Acidimicrobiales; family Ilumatobacteraceae; genus BACL27. The sequence goes on along the minus strand of SYNW01000133.1, from coordinate 5,379 downwards.
TCGATCTGCATTGGGTGACCAAAAGTATGCATCGGAACAACAGCACCGATTCTCCGCCCAGTTTTTGAGTTGAGCAGTTGGCCATCGCGGATCGAAGTAGTTCTACTTAGATGGTTGCGCAGCGCTTCAGGGTCGAGGCCAAGTGTTCGACTATCACTATCCACGAAGTGGGGAATCGCACCGCAATGCGAAACCGAGTTGGCGGTCGCGACAAAACTCAGTGTCGGAACTATTACCTCATCTCCAGGTTTCACACCGACTGCGTGTAGCGCCAGGTGCAGCGCGGCTGTGCCGTTGACCACGGCAACGACATGTTTTGCGTTCGTGAATTTGGCGAGATCTGTTTCAAATTGCGTAATGTACTCGCCAGTCGATGAGACCCATCCAGAATTGAGGCAGTCGGCAACTTTTTGATTTTCTAATGTGCCGATATTGGGTTCATGCAAGGCGATTGGTGAACCCGCGGCTTTTCCAAGCACTGATTCTAAAACTGCAAGAAACTCTTGCTTGGAAGAATTAGAGGTCGCCATCTAGTTAGAGGTTGTACCGATCAGCCTTGTAGCGAGACAGATTCGTCGGGTTGGAAAACCATTCGATTGTTTGTTTGAGTCCGGTCTTGAAGCCTTCGAGCCCTTTTAGTTGCGGTTGCCACCCGAGCAAATCTGCGGCTTTGGCAATTGATGCGTGCAGTCTTTCAACCTCTGAATTTTCGGGGCGAATTCGCTGCTCATCGTTGGTCATCTTGAGGTCGCAGTTCATGATCTTGGCGATCGTCTCGGCAGTTTCTTTTATCGATATTTCAAAACCACTGCCGAGGTTGATCGTTTGCCCGATTATTGCGTCGTTGGTCGCAGCAGCCAGAAAACCCATCGCCGTTTCGTGTACGAATGTGAAGTCACGAGTTGGTGAAACCGAACCAAGTTTGACTTCGTGCTTGTTCAAAAGTTGGCTGATGATTGTCGGGATCACGGCGCGAGCGGATTGTCGCGGACCGTAAGTGTTAAATGGTCGCAAAATGCCAACAGGTAAATCAAATGACGCGTGAAAACTTAGAGCGAGTTGGTCTGCTCCAACTTTTGATGCCGCGTAGGGCGACTGTGGGTGCAACGGATGTTGCTCATCAATCGGTATGTATTGGGCTGTTCCATAAACTTCGCTGGTTGAAGTTTGAACGACTCGCTTGACATTGTGTCGTCGCGCCGCCTGCAAAATATTCAACGTGCCTTTGATATTCGTGTCTATATATGTGTCGGGCGAGTGGTACGAATATGGAATCGCAATCAGCGCGGCCAAGTTCAAAACAACATCTTGACCTTCGACTGCTTTATCGACGCCGTGCGGGTCGCGAATGTCGCCAGCGAAGACGTCGATGCTTTCGCGAATTGTTTTGTCACTTTCGTCCAGCCATCCCCAAGAGTTGAACGAGTTGTACAGCACGAAGGCTCGCACCTCATGTCCGTGTTTGACGAGCGTCTCGACGACATGCGATCCGATGAAACCGTCCGCCCCCGTTACAAGAATTTTCACGGTTCAGCTACCTAGTGAACTTGTCAATGTCGAGAACAAAAGTGCGGCCAAAACCGAAATCACGGCGGCGACGCAGATGCCAATTGCCAGCCCGCTCAGACCCAATAACCCTGCCGATCGAAGAGTCTTGTCTTTTGCAGAACGTTGGTACATCTCGGGGCGACGATTGTCGATTCGCACCATCAGCGGTTTGAATTGCGCCTTTGTGCGCCCGCGGTTAGCAAACCAGAAAGCAATCATGCTCAGCATGATGATTGCGACAGACCTGACCGTAACATCAAGGACGGTGAGTGACATGAGTATCGACACAACCACAACTCCTTCTAGCGTATCGCCGACCGTCTCGGCTGAGCAGGAGACCATTATCGCACCACGCCAACGCAACATGTGGTGGGCTCTGCCGATGTTGACAATTGTTTGGCTCGTGACTGGGGCACTAATAGTTTCTGCTTTTATAAAAGTGAATTACTGGGAAGTCGCACCGGGCACTGCCGAAGATGTTGCCTCGCGATTCTCGTTCGACAAAGCCGCGCTAAAAGAGATCACACGTTATGAAACTTCCTCGCCGATTTTGTTCGTCACCGCGTATGGATCAAAACTTTCAGCGCTTGATGCGCTAGTGGGCGTGCTCGATCCAGATGTCGATGTTTTGACACGAGAAGAAAAATTTGGAGACTCAAGCCCGAGCGAACAGCGTCAACTGGGGTTTCAAGCGATGTCGTCGGCGAAACAGATCGCAGAGTATGTCGCGTTAAATCGACTTGGCTACGACGTTTCGATAACGTACGGCGAGTTGATTATTGACAGGCTCGTCTGTGAAGATGCACCACGACCGTTGAGTGCATGTTTGCAACTGAATCCCGGTGACACGATCACCGCGTTTGATGGCATCGAAATACCGTCACTGTCAGATCTGATGTCGATCATTACCGATTACTCGCCGGGCGATGTCGTTGAAATCACGATCACGCCGCATAAATCAAATAGCAGCATCAAAAAGAAAGTCGAGTTGATGGTCAGTCCAGATGACCCAGATCGGACGATCATCGGTGTTTGGCCCGCAGACACTCGAAAAGTTGTTTTACCGTTTGAAGTCGAGATCAATACCGATCTAATCGGTGGTCCGTCCGCCGGTCTCCCATTCACTCTTGCCTTACTCGACGAGTTGACCGCCGGTGAACTGACGGGTGGAGTAAAAGTTGCGGCGACAGGCACGATTGATGGCGACGAAAGCATCGGTGCGATCGGTGCGCTGCGTCAAAAAACTGTCGCGGTAAAAGCGGCTGGTGCGAGAGTTTTTCTAGTGCCGAGCGCGCAAACTCCCGAAGATCTGAGCGCAGCCAGACGTGTCGCAGGTTCTAAATTGCGAATTGTTCCAGTAGCCAATCTCGCGGAAGCATTGCGCGTGCTTGAAGAGTTAGGTGGCAGCGTCATCGCCAATGACGCAATCGAACTATAAATAGGGCTTAATCTTGCCTGATGGCGATTAGCTTCTCTAAACCTGACCCTTCTTCGCCGGCCGCCGTTGGATCTGCCCAATTTGATGTCATTCGCCGTGGCTTCGACCAAGGTCAAGTGCGTGATTTCTTGCGGATGGTTTCGGCTGAACTTGCTCGACTACAAGAGCGAGAGAAATTTTTGGAAAGTGAGATGCGGGCGATGCAGACGCGTGGTCTTTCAGACCCCGGCGTACTAGACGAAGCGACAGTTACAACTTTATTGGGCGAAGAAACAGCGCGGGTATTGTCTGTCGCTCGAGAGGCAGCCCAGCAGATGCGTGACCGTGCAGCAGAAACTGCTGAGCGAATGGTTCGAGATGCGGCCAGCGAAGTTGCAAGGTTGCGTGAAGAAGCAGAGATTGAAGCATCTCGTCGCCGAATCGACGCATCTTCGGACAGCGAGTCTGAGATTGAACTCGCAAAGCAACAGGGCCGAGAAATGGTCAACGAGGCGCGTGCGTATCGTGAAAAACTTCTTGCTGAACTCGCTGTGAGACGAGAACTTGCCCGGCAACAAATCGAAGAACTGATTCGTCATCGCGATCGGTTGAAGTCGGCCTTCGCCCGCGCAAGCGAGGCGGCAAGCGGTGTGGTTGGAGATTTGACCGACTTTGACGTCGCTGCCGAAGAGTTTCAGCAGGCTGTGCCAGTTGGCAACGAACCCAGGCCGATCAGCGTGATCGAGCCACACCAAATTGCATCGCCAAATATTTTGCCGTTTGACCGTGAGAAATTTGAAGATGATGCCGACCAACAAACATCGACCTCGATTGGAAAACCAAAACAAGGCGCCCCAGAATTTTTTGCACCGGCTGTTGAAACACCGGCTGTTGAAACACCAGTTATTGAAACAACATCGAAAACTGCGCCAACCAAGTTGTCTGAAACGCAGCCATCAGAATCAGAGCCAGATGATGGTCATCGTGCAAAAATTGTTCAGATGTTTGGTCGAACATCTCGACGACTACACCCGTCCACAGAGACACCGCAAGCACAGCCGCAAATCTCTGAAACCCCTGAGGCTTCGGAACCCGAGACGGTTGTTGAGCCGACGCCGATTGTCTCCAAGCCCCCAGGTGTGGCAGAAGGTCCAAAAAAATCAAGCGTGGACGATCTGTTTGCAAAACTGCGTCAAGCGGGTGCCCAAACGGTTGCCAGCTCGGTCAAGGGCACAAAAATTCCGTCGACCAAGAAAGTCGACATCCCAAAGAAAATCGAAGTACCAACGCCGGTCAAACCAGATCCAGAGATGTTCGATCGACGCAACAGCGCATTGGTCGGCGTTGACGAAGTTGTTGCCAAAAAGTTGAAGCGCGTGCTGGCGGACGAGGAGAATGCGATGTTGAACTATCTCCAGTCAAAAAAAGCACAAGTAGCACTCGAAAAAGTTTTGCCGAGTTTCGAAAATCAGTTGCAAAATTTTGTTGAAGCCACCAGCAAAGACTTCATTGAAGCGGCGATGTCTGGTGCGCAATCGCTTTCGAAGAGCCTGAAAGCAGATTTGCGAAAAAAAGTCAGCAACACGACGGTGATGCAGGTGATGTCAAAGAAACTCGCCGATGACATCGTTTACCCGCTGCGTGAACGAATCCAAAAGTGTGTAGAGAATAGCAGTGGCGATGCAAGCGAAATGTCGAGCCTGATTCGCAGTGTTTATCGTGAGTGGAAGATGCAACAAGTCGACAAGCTAGTGGGTGACATTTCGCGTCTTGCGTACAGTCGAGGCGCATATTTGGTGTTAGACAAAGACGCAAAAGTTTGTTGGATGGTTGATCCGAATGGGCCGCCTTGCGCAGATGCCGAAGACAATTCTCTTGCTGGTGAAATCTCGTGCGGTGAAAAGTTTCCAACTGGGCACGAACACCCTGTGATCCACTCGGGTTGCAAGTGTCTCGTAGTGCCAGCCCCAAGATAGTCTCGTTAGCGTGCGGAACCCCTCCGACCTGCCCCGTAATCCACGTGGCCCGAATTCATCGGGTGGTGGTTTTCGCCTCGGTTTTTTCAAAAAAGGTCGCGCGGTTTGGTCGGCAGTCTTGGCAGTTTTTGTCATTGGCGGCATTTCTGTAAGAAGTCTTGCTGACTTTTATGTGAATGTTATGTGGCACGACGTGGTCGGTCGAACCGATGTCTTTTGGGGCGTGCTGACGACAAAAATTATTCTTGGTGCAGTTTTCGTCGCTATTTTTTCATTAGTCATTTTTCTAAATCTGTGGTTAGCCGATCGTCTAGCGCCGAGCGATGTGCCAATTTCACTTGAGCAACGCGCACTTGCCGGATATCGTCAACTTGTCGCCACGCGCCAGTGGCTTGTGCGTGCCGTGATCTCTTTGTTGCTGGGCTTACTGGTCGGTTT
>SYNW01000132.1 GCA_005805045.1 Actinomycetota bacterium | reverse complement strand
GATTCGTTGATCGCAGGTAAATGGGTCGCCCACAAGTCAAAGGTTGCAGTTACAAACCCTGTTGATGGTTCGACGCTGGCTCAAGTTTCAAGCGCATCACCAGATGATTGTCTGTCGGCTGTCGACGCGGCGCAAAACACATTTAATTCGTGGAAGTCGACCGCACCACGAGTGCGTGCCGAAATTTTGCGCAAAAGTTTTGAGATTATGATCGCCGAACAAGAATCGTTGGCGCGATTGATCACCCTTGAAAACGGCAAAGTGTTGAGCGATGCCCGCGCCGAAGTTGCATATGCTGCTGAATTCTTTCGTTGGTTCAGCGAAGAAGCCGTGCGGATCGACGGCGACTATCGACGAGCACCGGGTGGCGCAAACTGGTTGATGGTTTCACGGCAACCTGTTGGTGTCGCGTTGTTGGCGACCCCATGGAATTTTCCGGCGGCGATGGCGACCCGCAAAATCGGGCCGGCCCTGGCGGCTGGTTGCACGGTCGTCTTGAAGCCCGCCAGTGAAACGCCATTGACTGCGTTGGCGATCGCAGAAATCATGCAACGCGCGGGCGTGCCAGATGGCGTGATCAATGTTGTTGTGCCGAGCCCGTCAGGACCTGCAGTGAGCGCAATGTTGAAGTCAGATCGCGTGCGCAAACTTTCGTTCACCGGTTCAACGCCTGTAGGTTCGTTGTTGTTGGTGCAAGCCGCAGAAAAAGTTATCAACTGCACCATGGAACTTGGCGGCAACGCACCGTTCATAGTTTTTGAAGACGCCGATCTTGCAGTCGCAATCGACGGCGCGATGTTGGCCAAGATGCGAAACGGTGGCGCTGCTTGCACGGCGGCCAACAGATTTTTTGTGCACGAAAAAATCTATGACGCATTCGCCGACGGTCTCACCGCGCGTATGAGCGCGCTCGTTTTGGGTGACGGACTCGACGCAAAGACAACTGTTGGTCCGCTGGTGTCAAAATCGCAACAGCAACAGGTTGCCAAGTTGGTCGACGAGGCAAAAAGTTTTGGTGCCAAAGTTGCTTGTGGTGGCAACGCTGCAACCGATGGCTCTTTTGGTTACTTTCCGACAGTGCTCACAGATGTTTCGTTTGACGCACCAATTTTGCGAACCGAAATATTCGGGCCGGTTGCACCGTTGGTGCGATTTAGTGACAGCGACGACATTTTGGCGCATGCCAACAATGTCGAACACGGTCTCGTTGCATATGTTTTTACGCGCGATCTGGGTCGGGGCATGCGAGTTTCTGAGGGGCTTGAGTCTGGAATGGTCGGCTTGAACCGCGGGCTCGTTTCTGACCCCGCTGCACCATTTGGTGGCGTTAAGCAATCTGGGCTTGGTCGCGAAGGTGCTCATGACGGTCTTTTGGCGTTTCTCGAAACGAAATACGTAGCCGGAAACTGGTAGCAACCCCTCGCTAGTTGATGATGCCACGAATTCTTCGGCGCATCTGAGACAATGTTTGCTAACTAAAAGTTTTTGGAGCAACAAATTGAGCGAGATTACCGACACTAGAACGAACTGGTTAGATAACAACCAGCTTGAACAAGTGCGCGGTCAAGTGCCACTCGTATATGTAGATGCGGTTCCCGTGCGGGTCAACGAACTAGGCGTCGTCACTCATGTCGGCATGCTTTTGCGACAAGCCCCTGACGGTTCGATTTCGCGCACAGTTGTCTCGGGTCGCGTTTTGCTCAACGAACGAATTCGTGAAGCGCTGTTGCGTCATATTGAAAAAGATTTGGGACCGATGGCTCTCCCAAAAATTCCGCCGGAGCCTGCGCCATTCACGATCGTCGAATATTTCACGGATCCAGATATCAGCGGCTTTCATGATCCGCGACATCATGCAGTGAGTCTCGCGTTTGTCGTGCCTGTTTCAGGCGACTGTCAACCCTCGCAACAAGCACTTGATCTCGGTTGGTATACACCTTTGCAAGCGATTAGCGCGGAAATGCGACTCGAAATGACAGGCGGTCACGATCGTCTCGTGCGCCTCGCGCTTGCTTCAGTGGGTGTTTTGCCGTGATGCTCGCAATTTTTAATGCGACTCAACGACAAGCGGCCTCATTACGCGTCGCGCTGATCGGCAAAGATATGACTTCGGTGACTGTCGCAGAAGATGTTGTGCTCAGCCCAAAGATTGGCAGTGTGATCGAAGAAGTTCGTGCCATCGGGCGCGAAATTGAAATCATTTGGGATGACGGAGTCGTGCTGCGAACAAAACTGCAAATTCGCGGCTCTTGGCAAATTTTTCGCATCGCCGATTGGCAGAAAAAAAACCATAGTCTCGCAAAAGTTGTGATTCAAGTTGAAGGTTGCATCGCCGCGTGTTTTGGTGCTGCGGAGATTGAGACGCACCACGATTTTGATCCGCGGCGTCACCCATTGCTGGGCCGACACGGCCCAGATTTGTCAGATCCACGAACCGACCTAGAACTATGTGTCGATTTGATGATCGATTATCAACAGGCCGATGCGACGATCGCTGAAGTTTTGTTGGATCAACGGGTGATGCGTGGTATCGGCAATGTGTTTCGCTGTGAATTGTTATGGACCTGCGAACTACATCCGTGGGCCAAAGTTAGTTCGCTTAATCGTGACGAGTGTCGTGAACTTGTTTCGATCGCGGGCGAGCTGTTGCAATCTCAACATGCAACCCAAGATCGCACGCTTGCTGTTTATGGTCGACATGGCAAAAATTGTCAGCGATGCACCGGTCAAGTGCGCGTGACACATCACGGTGAAGCCAATCGGGTTCTTTACTGGTGTGCCGACTGTCAGACTCGCCACGCAGGCACAAGTGCGAGTCGCTATGTGACAGAGCATGACACCCCGCCGGGTGTGCATCCAGCAGAATTTATCTATCTTTCAGAATTAGAGCGCGCGCGAAAATCAGGCTGAGGCGATTGCCGAGATAATTTCGGTACGGGTCGCACGCCACGCAGGAAACACAGCAGCAATTACGCCGATTACAAAGGCGCCAAGCAAGATGTAGAGAGTGTTGACAATCGGCAATGTGAATGCGCTGAAACCTGATTCGTTGAGCGAAACAACGATCACGATGCCGGTCAAAATGCCGAGTACCACGCCCGTTACCGCGCCGAATAGCGACGTAATCACGCTCTCCCAACGCACCATGGTGCGAACTTGCGAGCGAGTCATGCCGACTGCGCGCAACAAACCAATCTCACGTTTGCGTTCAAAAACAGACAACAACAGCGTGATGATGATGCCGACGATGGCGATGATCACCGACAAGAACAACAAGCCATAAATCAGCGCCAGAAACTGGTCGACCTGTGCCGCTTGCGTGTCAATATATTCGTCGCGGCTTTCAAGCGTGCCAATACCGAGATCTGAACTAATTGCCGAGATTGCAGTTCGCGCACTTTCGTCATTGACACCTTCGGCGACTTTGATGTATACAAAACTGTCAAATAGGGGACTCGTCGAGTCTTCGAATAATTCGCGGCTGAATGCATAGTTGCCGTACGCATCTTTAAATGTGCCGGCAACTGTCATCAATATTGACCGACCGTCAACGAGAGTGACTTGCAAACTCGAACCGACTTTGAGGTTTTTCTCATCTGCTTTGTCGGCTTCGACCAAAATTTCAGTTTTTTTCAGATCACTTTGCTTGCCACTCAGCATTTCTAAGTCGTACAAATCTTTGGAGGTCTTGGGGTTGAATACCAAGACAAACGGTGACTCATCACCGACTTTGGCGGCGATGAAACCAACACCTGTCGCTTGATCAACTTCATTTAGTTGATCGATTTGATCCGTCACGCTGACTGGTATGCCACCAAAGCCACGACTGTTGACGCTGAGCGCGTAGTCGCCGCGAAATGAACTACCGATTGTTTCGCGAATTTCATTTTTGACACTGGCAGCAAGTGCGGTGAAGGCGGTGACCAGGGCGACACCGATTAGAACTGGCGCCGCCGTACGGGCGGTGCGCTTTGGGTTACGCGCGGCATTTTGTTGAGACATCGCGCCGGTTACGCCCCGCAACATTGCAACTGGTTTGCCGAGCAACATCGCAATTGGTTTTGAAAGTGCCGGGCCGAGCACCAATACACCGGCGAACACACCAAGCACGCCAAGACCCAAAATGGTGACGCTGGCACCGTTGATCGAGGCGATAAGTGCAACTGCGCCGGCGATGATCAGCACGAGGCCGATCGCCACTCGTCGAGTGAGTTTTTGAACCGTGTCCAGTGCAGTATCTTGAAACGCCGCCAATGGGGGCACCCGACCCGAGCGAAGCGCCGGCAAAATTGCCGAAAGAATCGTGATCAGAGTGCCGATTGAAACGGTTTGAACAATTGCATCTGTATTGATAGTTAAACCTTTTGTCGGAATTTCGAGGCCGATTGCGTTAAGCAGAGCACTTAGTGCTTGAGAAAGACCGATGCCAGTGATGAAGCCGATTACAGAACCGATCAGACCAACGATCAGTGCTTCGACCAGCAGCGAAACTGTAACTTGGCGACGACTCGCGCCGATTGCGCGCAGCAACGCACTTTCCCGTTGGCGTTGTGCGGCGGTGATCGAAAAGACGTTGTAGATGACGAAGCAGCCGATGCCAAGCGCGATAAATGAAAACGCCGTGAGAAACGCCGTGAAAAAGCCGAGAACTATTTTTATTTGACTGGTCGTTTCTTCGGTGATTTCTGCTCCGGTGAGTGTTTCGAGTTTCGCATCTGCTGGCAACGCCGCGTCGATTGCCTCAGCCAATTCTTCGTCGCTGAGCGTGCCGTCGCCTTTAATCAAGAACGCGTCGACAAATCCAGGCTTGAGCAAAAACTCTGAAGCCGTGGGTTGATCGAACAATGCAAATGTTGCGCCACCCGGCGAAGAGACATCACCGTAGTTGGCGATGCCGACCAGCGTGAACTCGCGCGTGCCCGACAGAGCGTTTACTCGCACTGAGTCTCCAATTTCAAACTTGCCTTTTTCCGCCGTTTCGCGGTCGAGCATCATTTCTTCTGGGCCAACTGGTAAGCGACCGTCTTCGACGCTCCATAAGCCCGCGCTACTTTCTGAGGCGATGCCACCGAATGTTGGTGGGCCTTGATCTTCGCCGAGTGGTTTGCCGTCTTTGTTGATGACTCGGGCGTAACTTTGCATATCGCCGACGGCTGCACTTACACCCTCAACGCCAAAAATTGTTTCAAGCGCACTAATTGGCGAAGGTGCGCGCTGGTCGCCAAAGCCAGTGTCGACCGAGTCGGTTGATCGAACATATGCATCGACATCGCGAAAAACATCTGTGAACAGTCGATCAAAAGTGCTGTTGATCGTGTCTGAAAAAATGGTCGTACCCGACAAAAACGAAGTGCCGAGAATGATCGCCAGAGAAGTGAGCAACAAGCGCCCCCTGCGGGAAAGGGTCATCTTGAGCGAAAGTCGAAACATTTAAGTGTTTATTCGCCCAAGTGTTTTAGGTAGTCGAGAACCTTTTCGGGTGTCGGGTTAGTCATCTCGCCAGCGACATGGCCGTCGCTGAGAAACACAATTCGGTCGGCATAACTGGCCGACACGGCGTCGTGAGTGACCATGACGATGGTTTGTTTCAAGTCAGTTACAGCACGGCGCATAAATTTAAGAATGTCGCCACCCGATTTTGAGTCAAGGTTGCCGGTTGGCTCGTCGGCAAAAATAATTTCAGGTCGTGTTGCGAGTGCGCGAGCCACTGCGACTCTTTGTTGTTGACCACCAGAAAGTTCGCTCGGTCGATGGTCGAGTCGATCGTTGAGCGAGATCGTGTCGATGACTTGTTGAATCCAGTCTTTGTCGCCTTTCGACTTGCCAAGTGAAAGTGGCAAGGTGATGTTCTCGTGGGCATTCAGTGTCGGTATCAAGTTGAAACTCTGAAATACAAAACCGACTTTTTCGCGACGCAGTTTCGTGATTTCTTTGTCGCTCAATCCAGATAAGTCAGTCTCACCGATAAATACTTTGCCTTTGGTAAGCGAATCCAATCCGGCGATGCAGTGCATCAGAGTTGACTTACCCGAGCCACTTGGCCCCATGATCGCGCTGAATTTGCCACGCTCAAAACTGACGCTGACGTTGTCTAAGGCGCGAACTTCGCTCTCGCCATTGCCATAAATTTTTGACGCCGAATCAGCGCGCGCCGCTATGTTTGGTGGGTCGATCTTTTGAGTTGTCTGACTCACGGCTGATGATTCTATGCCGAGGTGAGGACCTTTATCTTGGCTGCGGAAGAATTCTTAGGTAATTCTTAATCGTCTTCCAACCTTGTGGAAATAATTTTTTTGCATCCTCGTCAGAAACTGCGCCACCGATGATCACGTCTTGGCCATTCTGCCAGTTGGCTGGTGTTGCAACTTTATGTTTGGCAGTCAATTGCAGTGAGTCGATCACACGCAAAATTTCGTCAAAGTTGCGACCAGTTGATGCTGGGTAGGTGATCGACAGTTTTACTTTTTTGTCCGGTCCGACAACAAAAACGCTGCGCACGGTGAGTGTGTCGTTGGCGTTTGGATGAATCATGTTGTAGAGATCGCTGACTTTGCGGTCGTGGTCACCAATCATCGGAAAATTAACGGGCGTGCCTTGCGTTTCGGCAATGTCGGCTTCCCATTTGTTGTGCGACTCGACTGAGTCAACCGAGAGACCGATGACTTTGACATTGCGTTTGTCAAACTCTGGTTTAATTTTTGCGACATAACCCAATTCGGTTGTGCAAACCGGTGTGAAGTCTTTTGGATGACTGAAAAGCACACCCCACGAGTCGCCGAGCCACTCGTGAAAGTTGACCGTGCCTTGAGTTGTTTCGGCTACGAAGTCGGGGGCAGTGTCGCCAAGCCGAATGGACATATTGTTACTCCTAGAAGTTGGTGTTTTTGGGGGTTTGTATTTCGCTAGTCGCTTGCGGACAACGATATCTGAATCCCGAGTGATTTAGTCAACTTTAGGGTTTATTTTGATCTGAGCATGCTTGCTCAAAGTTGAGTACCACACAGCTTGGGTAGGTTAAATAAAGATGAACCAAGCCAAAACCAGACATTCGCAGCGGCGATCTTGGTTTGCGATTGGGTTAATTTGCGCCTTGGGTGTGCAATTTCTGCCAACACCAGTTGCTGGCGCCGATGCGCCAACGGGTGACTACATCGTGATGTTGTCGAGCAATGCGGACCTGCAAACAAAAATTGCCAAAGAGGCTCGACTCGGCAACTCGATCAGTGATGTTTACGACGGATCGGCGAACGGCTTCGTCGCCGAACTTGACGCCGCCGATGTTCGTCGACTCAAAGCCGACCGTGATGTTTTAATTGTCGAACTCGATCGCGTTATTCGTCTCGACGACGTCTCGACGACGAGTTCGACGAGTTCTACAACTTCGACGAGTTCTACAACTTCGACGAGTTCTACAACTTCGACTACCAGCACGACGAGCACAACTGTTGCCCCAAGTTCAGGGTCGCAAAGTTCGCAAGACCCGCTTGAGGGCACCTCAATCGTGATGTTGCGACCAGATGTTGATGTGCAGGCGTTCGTTGCCGCCGAAAACGCTCTGGGTGGCGAAGCAATCCAAGCATTTACCCAGGCAATCAACGGATATGTCGCGCTGTTAAGTGAATCTCAATCTGCGCGCCTTAGCAAAGATCCTCGTGTTCAAAGTATTGAACCGAATCAAATCATCGAGATCGAAGGTGACCAGGCCAACCCGCCATCTTGGGGCTTGGATCGCGTCGACCAACGTGAACGAACCTTGAACGCGATGTACACCTACAACTTTGGTGGGGCTGGTGTGACCGCTTATGTCATCGATACAGGTATTCGTGCTGACCATGTCGAATTTTCTGGTCGAGTTGCTTCGGGTTACGGTGCCGTTGCTGACGGATATGGCTCAACAGACTGCAACGGTCACGGCACACATGTCGCCGGCACAATTGGTGGCTCAACAACTGGTGTTGCCAAGTCGGTCCGTTTGGTTCCGATTCGTGTTCTCAATTGTCGCGGCAGTGGCTTCATGTCAAATGTCATTGCGGGTGTCAACTGGGCGATCACCGATCATGCGGCCGGCCTGCCCGCAGTTGCCAACTTGAGTCTTGGTGGCTCTGTTTCGATTTCACTCAACACGGCAATTGCAAACGCAGTTGTTGACGGCATCACGATGGTCGTGGCTGCCGGCAATAACAAACGTTTGGCCTGCAATTATTCGCCGGCCTCGGCACCAACGGCGATAACAGTGGGTGCGACTACATCGGCTGACGAGCGCGCGAGTTATTCAAATTATGGTTCGTGTCTCGATATTTTTGCGCCAGGTTCGAGTATCACTTCAGCTTATTTCACTTCGTCGACGACCCTGCGAAGTTTGTCGGGCACATCTATGGCGGCGCCGCATGTCGCGGGTGCGGCGGCTTTGTTGCTCGAGGCAGATCCGACTATGACGCCGGCAGCAGTTACTGCAAAATTGTTGACATATGCGACACCAGATATCGTGACATCACCTGGTGTTGGGTCGGTAAATCTTTTTCTATTTACAAAATCTGCGTGGCTGGCACCAACACCGATTGCACCGAGCACCCCGCGCGACCTTGCTGTCGTCGCCGGCAACGCGAGTGCTGCTCTTTCTTGGCTTGCGCCGACAACCGACAACGGCAGCAGTGTCACCGACTATCTTGTCGAATACTCGGCAAATTCTGGTTCAACTTGGTCAACTTTCAGCGACGGTACTTCAACCACAACGAGCGCGACAGTGACCGGCCTAACAAATGCGACAAGCTATTCGTTCAGGGTTAAAGCAGTTAGCAGTGCAGGCGCCAGCGACGCATCGAATGTCGTAACGACAACCCCGGGCATTCCGGGTGAACCGACTTCGTTGCGCCCGACCGCGCTCAATCAAAGTGTGCGTTTATCCTGGTCAGCCCCAACACTAAATGGCGGGTCGGCGATTACCGACTATTTGATTGAATACACGACTGACATCAGCGCTGGCTATTTGGTTTTTGATGACGGCGTTTCAGCTTCGACCACCGCCACGGTTACAGGTCTCACAAACGGCACAAGTTATTTTTTCAGGGTAAAAGCAATCAACAGCATCGGCACTGGTCAGCCTTCTGGGGTTGCGTCTGGCGCGCCATGGGCGATTGTTGTGCCCAGCATTCCGCTCGAACTAACAGTCACGAACATTGAACTCAACCAGATTTCTCTGAGTTGGGTGATACCAACTTCAAACGGTGGCAGTTCAATCAGTGATTATGTCGTTGAATACTCCTCGAATTCGGGCACCACTTGGTCGATATTTGCTGACCCCACCAGCACTATTCGTTCGGCAATCGTCACAAGTTTGATTAACGGCACCTCGTATATCTTCAGAGTCAGCGCAGTCAATATTTCTGGTACCGGTCTGCCTTCGGCTTCGCCATCTGCTGTTTCACCGGGCATTCCATCTGCACCGTGTTGTGTCAACGATGTTTCGATTGGACCGCGCAGAGTTGCAATCCAATGGGGAGCACCAACATTTAACGGCGGCTCAGAACTCACCAATTACATAATCGAATATTCGACAAACAATGGCACAACTTGGACAACATGGGACGGCAACACCGGTGTCGTTGGCTGTGTGTGCGCAAATGTCGCCCGCACCGTCAGCCCTCTGACTGATGGCGTGCCACATATTTTCAGGGTGCGCGCAAAAAATGCAATCGGTACCGGCGAACCTTCAGAACCGTCTGAGGCCTACACACCATGGACGCCAGTCATGCCGAGTGCGCCAAGAACTGTCGTCGCGACCGCGCGCACAGGGCAACTCGATCTGGATTGGGAAGAACCCACAACTGACGGTGGCGCACCAATCAGTGACTACACAATCCAATATTCGACAAACTCGGGTGTCTCGTGGACAACGCTCACAGATGGCGTCAGCGCGTCGACATTTTCGGTTATTCGCTCGTTGACTGCTGGGGTCAGTCACATTTTCAGAGTTGCAGCGATCAACGAAATTGGCGCTGGTGCATGGTCAACACAAAGTTCACCTGTTACGACGATCGGCGCGTTGGCTAACGATCCGTTTTCGGGCGCGCTTGCAGTTACAAACTCATCTGGCTATTTGACGAGTTCGACGCTGACAGCAAGTCGCGAAACAGGCGAGCCAAATCATGGTGGTTATGCGCCTGCTGCATCGATTTGGTACAAGTGGGTCGCTACCGAGGGCGGCACTCTCGTGCTGACTACGAGCGGCAGTGACTTCGACACGATTCTTGGCGCGTATACGGGCGCCAGCGTCAACGCCTTGACAACCCTCGCAGTCAATGATGATGCACCAGGCGAAACCGGTTTATGGAGTCGTGTTTCAATCGCAGTAAATGCGGGCACTACATATTTTGCCGCGGTTGATGGTTATAGTGGCAAAAAAGGTGCGACGCGTTTCAACTGGACATTCACCCCAGCACCAATACCGCAAATACCAGACGCACCACGAAGTGTGCGAGCAGGTGCCGGCAATGCGATCGCCACTGTCAACTGGCTGCCACCTGTAAGTGACGGTAATTCTGCAATCACCGGATATACAGTCACAGCTGGTCCTGGCAGCAAGTCATGTTCAACAACGGGTGCTCTTTCGTGCATTGTGCGTGGTTTGACAAATGGTGTGAGTTATACATTTACAGTTACGGCGACAAACGCGGTCGGCATCTCGTTGCCATCGAGCGCATCTGACGCGGTTGTACCTTCGGTTGATAGTGATGCCGGTGTCGCGGCCTTGTCATGGGGTCTCGACCGAGTTGATCAGCGAAACTTGCCGCTTAACTCTCGATATATCAGCAATTTTTCTGGTGCAGGCGTGAGCGCATACATCATTGATACTGGAGTGCTCTCGACTCACAGCGAGTTTGGTAGTCGCGTTGTTTCTGGGTTCAGTTCAATTGCCGATGGTCGTGGCTCACAAGATTGCCAGGGTCACGGCACGCATGTTGCGGGCACCGTCGCAGGTTCAAATTATGGTGTTGCGCCAGCCGCAACTGTGGTGCCGGTGCGAGTTCTTGATTGTTCAGGTTCTGGTTCAACTTCTGGTGTGATAGCCGGCATTGATTGGGTTATCGCGCATCATAATGCTGGTGTGCCAGCAGTGGCCAATGTGAGTTTGGGTGGAACAAGATCAGCGGCACTTGATCTCGCAGTTGCTCGAGGTGTTGCCGATGGCATCGTCTTTGTCGTTGCTGCAGGCAACTCAAATGCAAATGCCTGCAATTATTCGCCGGCGGCGGAAGTTTCGGCGATCACTGTGGCTGCCACGACATCCATAGATGCACGAGCAAGCTATTCAAACTTCGGTTCATGCGTCGATATTTTCGCCCCTGGATCAAACATCACCTCGGCGTGGTACACATCAAACACTGCAACAAACACGATTTCTGGTACATCAATGGCATCGCCGCATGTCGCGGGCATCGCCGCCTTGGCACTGAGTGCAGACAGTTCGCTTTCTGTCAGTCGTGTCACAACATGGATTACATCCACGGCGACATCTGACTTAATTTCCGACATCGCCGGCTCGCCAAACAAACTTGTTTATTCACTGCTCAGTTCGACACCACCTGCACAAGTCATCAGCTCACCAGACACCACTTCGCCAGTTATCACTCCGCCGTCGAGTGGCGGTGGCGGCGGTGGTGGCGGTGGTGGCGGTGGTGGATCTGCGCCGACTACGACTGTGCCTCCGACAACTGTGCCCCCGAATTCAGTTCCACCAACAAATGTGCCGGTAAACCCAACACCTCCAGCAACATTGCCTCCGAATGATTCTGGCAACTCAAACAACAATGGCGTTCGACAACCAACGCTGGGCCAGCCACTGCCTCCAATCCCGATCAATTCGCCCCGAGTTGTTACAACCACGCGAGCAATTGCTGGCGCAGTTACTTTCAAGGTTGCGGCGAAGCCTGGCGCGACTGTAAATATTTATCGCAATGGCATCTTGGTCAGCAGTGTGCCGGCTGCGGCCGCTGCCGCCCTTAAAGTTGCCGACAACCCGGCTGGCAAAAACTCTTATCAAGTCGTAGTTGTTGAGCAAGATGGTAAAATTTTGGTCTCTGAAAAGTCGACGGTTGTGACAAACGCGACAGCAGCCACAAAAGATGCGACAACTCCGCCAAAGAAAAATTCGGCGAAGGGCAAGCCTGGTGCGCCAAAAAAGACGGTAACTGAATCGAAGGCCTCAACTAGTAAAAATTCCAAATAGTCGATTCGAGTAATCTGCAACTAATCTCGGTCTTATGGTCGTTTCAAAAACTCCCGCAAATCTTGCAAAAACTTTGGCTGAACTAAAGCAGTCAGGCTGGGTGTCGCGAAGCGTCAAAGAAGAAATTCGCATCAACACCGTTGCGCGAATCACAGCCGGGCAAGAACTTTTTTCTGGAGTGCTTGGATTTGAAGAAACTGTAATGCCGCAGGTTGAAAACGCTTTGCTGGCTGGTCACGACATAGTTTTTTTGGGCGAACGCGGTCAGGCGAAAACACGAATCATTCGCTCGCTGATTGATCTCTTGGATGAGTGGATGCCGATAATTGCCGGTAGTGAAATCAACGACGATCCTTATGCGCCAGTTTCGCGTCAAGCCCGTGAACTTTTGGCGGCCAACGGAGAAGCGACACCAATTGAATGGGTGCATCGCTCGGCGCGATATGGCGAAAAACTAGCGACACCAGATACCTCGATTGCCGATCTAATTGGTGAAGTTGACCCGATCAAAGTTGCTGAGGGTCGCTACTTGAGCGACGAACTGACTCTGCATTACGGACTGGTGCCAAGATGCAATCGCGGAATTTTCGCGATCAACGAACTGCCAGACCTGTCAGAGAGAATTCAAGTTGGTTTGTTGAACGTGCTTGAAGAGCGGGACATTCAGATCCGTGGTTACAAAATTCGCTTACCACTCGACATTTTGCTCGTCGCATCGGCGAACCCAGACGACTACACCAATCGTGGTCGCATCATCACGCCGCTTAAAGATCGTTTTGGTAGCCAGATTCGCACCCACTATCCGTTAGAAATTGATACCGAAATCGCAGTTGTGCGTCAAGAGTCACGCAATGCAAGCGTGGGTAACGTCAAGGTGCGAATTCCAAATTTTATGGAAGAAATTATCGCAACAATTAGCCACTTGGCGCGCGCAAGTACAAAAATTAATCAGCGCAGTGGTGTGAGCGTGCGTCTGACTACAAGTAACCAAGAATTGATGTGCGCCAACGCGATGCGACGCGCACTCAAAGCCAAAGAAATCGATGTTGCACCGCGTGTTTCTGACCTCGACGCGCTTGCTGCGTCGACCGCCGGGAAAATTGAAATCGATGTAATTGATGATTCGCGCGAGTCCCAAGTTTTTGACCAACTCGTGCGTGGTGCGGTCCTGCAGGTTGCTAAACAGCGAATTTCTGCCGAGAACCTTCGCCTAGTCACTGAAGAGTTCGTCGAAGGCAGAGTTGTGCAAACGGGCGAAGACATTGCCTCGACCGATTATGTTGAGTTGCTCAAGACGATGCCTGGTTTGCGCACGGTCGTCGGCGAATTGGTCGATGGAGACGAGTCGGCCGCTGTGGTTGCAAGTGCGATCGAGTTCGTGCTTGAGGGACTGCATCTTTCTAAGCGTCTGAATAAAGACGCAAAAGCGGGCAAGGCGATTTACCGCTCGAAAACTATTTCGTAATTTTGCCAGTGTCATTGCGTTCGGCGATTACAGGCCGACCTGAAAGCACGGATACTTCTACGGCACTGTTGAAGCCATGCAGTTTTACTGCGCCATGCCGAGTTGCCGAAACACCTACGGGCAACTCTTCAATGTGAGCAGTCGGTATCAGCACGCCGACGTTTGCCGACTCGTCGCAAAGTCGGGATGCCAGGTTGGGCGCACTACCGATGTAGTCGTCGCCTTCGAAGAGCATCGTGTCGCCGGTATCGATGCCGATTCGCAATTGCAGCGGAGCGCATGCCATTTCGGCGCGTCTTGCCAGTTCAAGTGCGAATGTGATGCCGTCAAGTTGCTCCACAGCAACAGCCATAAGACCGTCGCCGAGATATTTGTCGATGCGCACACCTCGCTCTGAAGCCACGGCACGAGCCACAGCCCGAAACTCGCCAAGCAACTTTGTCGCTTGGCGGTCGCCGTTGGTCTCTGTGAAGTTAGTGAAACCAGAGAGATCCACAAAAATAAAGGTTCGGGGGAAACGCATTGCAATTATCAGTCTACGGTCAGCCGTACTATCGTGCTTTTGTGCCAAGTAGGTTCAATTATTCGCGCTGGGATGGAACCCAGCAGGGTTTTGATTTTGACGCACAAAGTTTGATTGACGAGCTGACCGATGATCTAGTGCATCACGGCGACGTGAACGCGGCACTGCGCAAACTGATGCAAGACGGCATGCGCAACGATCGCGGCGAAAACTTGATGGGTCTTCGCGAAATGATGCAGAAGTTGCGTGAAAAGCGAAACGAGATCAAAGACCGCGGTGATCTCGGGGGCGTTTATCAAGAGATCGCCGACGAACTAGATGATCTAATCGACGAAGAGAGGCACGCTATCGACCAAGCCCTCAAAGATGCGCTCAAATCCGGGGATGAGCGCCGTAGTGCACTCGCCAAAGATTCTGCAGAACAAAGAAACTTTCGTCTTGATATGTTGCCCGAAGATCTCGCCGGCAAGATAAACGAACTGGAGCACTACGATTTTCAATCGCAAGAAGCACAACAACGATTTGAAGCCTTGCTCGAAAAATTGCGCAACCAACTTATGCAGCAATATTTGGATCAAGCATCAAGTGCAGTCAACGAAATGACTCCTGAAAGCATGAAACGCACCAAAGACATGATGGCCGCATTAAATGAAATGATTAACCGTCGCGAGCAAGGGCAAGACCCAGAGTTCGAAAAGTTCATGGAAAATTTCGGTGATTTCTTTCCTGAGAATCCAAAAAGCTTGGATGAACTTCTCGAAATCATGGCAAAGCGCATGGCCGACGCCCAGGCGATGCTCAATTCAATGACACCTGAACAGCGAGATCAAATGCGCCAATTGAGCGAAAAGTTGCTTGAAGACATGGATCTGCGTTGGCAAATGAGCGAGCTGGCGCAAAAACTGCAAGCGATGTTTCCGCAACAGGGTTGGGGTTCAAAGCAAGAATTCACCGGGGACGACCCGATGGGGTTCGGCGAGGCGATGCGCTCGATGCAAGAACTGGGCGATCTCGACCAACTCGACAATTTGCTGCGCAATGCATCCTCGCCGTCGGCGTTGGCCGAAGCCGATTTAGACAGGGTCAGTGAACTGCTTGGTGAAGATGTTGCCAAGTCCTTGCAGCGCATGTCTGAGCTCACAAAAAAACTGAAAGAAGCAGGATTGATCGATCAGACCGAGAGCAAACTCGAGATGACCCCGCGAGGTTTGCGCAAGATTGGCGAAAAGGCCTTGCGCGATGTGTTTGGGGCCCTAGACAAAGATCGCCTCGGCCAGCATCAAGTTGAACGAATCGGCGTTGGTCATGAGCGCACTTATGACACCAAACCATATGAATATGGTGATCCGTTTCAATTAGACCTGCAACAGACACTGCGCAACGCTCTCAAGCGACAAGGTTCTGTGGTGCCGGTGAAGTTGATTGCCGAAGACTTTGAAATTGAGCAGACAGAGCACCTGACCCGGTCATCGACGGTGTTGATGCTGGATCTTTCGTTGTCGATGCCGATGCGTGATTATTTTTTGCCGGCAAAAAAAGTTGCAATGGCGTTACATTCGCTGATGAGTTCACAATTTCCGCGCGACTACCTCGGAATCGTGGGTTTCAGCGAGACTGCCAGGGTGTTAAAACCCCATCAATTACCTGAGGTTTCATGGGATTTTGTCTACGGCACGAACATGCAACACGGGTTCATGTTGGCTCGCGAAATGTTGTCTCGTCAGAGCGGCACCAAGCAGATAATCATGATCACCGATGGTGAACCGACCGCCCACATCTCGCAATCCGGGGATGTATTTTTCAACTATCCACCAGTGCGTGAGACCATCGAGGCGACGTTGCGTGAAGTCATGCGGGCGACCCGCGAAGGCATACGGATAAACACTTTTATGCTTGACGCCTCGCACGCTTTGCAGTCATTTATTGAGCAACTGACGGCGATAAACAAGGGTCGCGCGTTTTTCACAGGGCCAGAAAATTTGGGTGAGTATGTGCTCGTCGACTTCATTGAACACAAGCGTCAACTTTCTCGTCTCGGTGGGGTGCGACGGGCAGGC
This sequence comes from Actinomycetota bacterium, assembly GCA_005805045.1. Taxonomy (GTDB): domain Bacteria; phylum Actinomycetota; class Acidimicrobiia; order Acidimicrobiales; family Ilumatobacteraceae; genus BACL27. Next base: position 5,258 of record SYNW01000132.1, on the reverse strand, counting down.
TAGGCAGTATTTGCATTTTTTGTAAAAGTTTGGCAGAATGACACCGCTGTAGTTACACCGTTGTCGACGTGATGAGCGTTGATAGGTGGCGAATCGGGAGGGTTTCAAAATTGGAAGATCGCGTGCACATACCAGTAAGCGCTGAACGTGCATGGCAAGACCAGGCAAATTGCCTTGGTGTCGACCCAGACCTTTTCTTTCCTGAGCGTGGTGCGTCAACCCGCGAGGCTAAAGAAGTTTGCCGTGGCTGCGTAGTAAAAAACGACTGTCTTGAATATGCGTTGGAGAACGGCGAAAAGTTTGGCATCTGGGGCGGGCTCTCAGAGCGAGAGCGCCGTCGCCTTCGCCGTCAGCGCGCTCAGAGCAATCGCAATATCGCCACCGCCTAAACGCGTCAATCTAAATTTTGTATTGCGCGATTGCGCGCGGCCAAGCACCATTCGATCGTTTTTTCTTTGCTTAGGTCCAATTCGGCCCAGCGAGATTTTTGAATCTGGGTTAGTACGCGAGCAGGCACCAGACCCACGAGTTCGGCTCGGGCGACTTCGGCCCGCTTTGCGACCTCGTCAAAGACAAACTCCGGGCCAATTTCGTCGGGGCTAATTAGGTTCATGCTGACCTGTATTTCATTGCCTAACTGCAGCCCCAAAGTGCGTACCTGTCGGCTACGAATCTCTCGCGCAATGCGCCTGCCATCTTCAATTGTCGCGTTCTTCAACCAAATGTTGTAGGCCACCAACACTTGTCGAGCGCCAACGCAGATTGCGCCGGCAGTCGGGTGCGGTTTGCTGGGGCCGAAGTCCGGTGTCAAATCGACGAACGCACGTTTGCGAATTTCGGGCAGTTCTCTTTCGGGACCGTAAACAAAACTCGGAATTTCAAGTTCGTTTGCCACATATTCGGCGAACTCATTTCTCGCCTGTATTGCTTGTTCAATCGTCGAATTTTCAAGTGGCACGAATGGAACAACATCGATGATGCCGATTCGCGGATGAACACCAACATGTTGACGCAAGTCAAATTGTTGTGCGCTTAGTTCGGTGAGTCGGCGAGCCGCGATGGTGCTTGCAAGAGTGAACACACTGCGGTGATGGTGAAAGTCGCTGTGGATGTCCAGCGCATCATGGCCAATCTGGCTACGAATCTTTTCGATCGCGTCTAGGCGCCGACCCTCACTGATGTTTATTACACACTCAAGCACCCATATTGCTTAGCGCATTTTCGAGTGGTGATGCTAGAGTTGGCGTATGTTCAACGGCCCTGAAATCTGGATCATCATCTTGCTTGTTGTAGTGCTTTTCGGTGGGTCTCGTCTGCCGAAAATTGCTCGCAACCTTGGCAAAGCGCAAAGCGAACTAAAAAAAGGTCTCGCTGACGGCGCTGCTGAGTTAAAGAAAGACGAAGCTCCAAAAACAGACACCAACTAGTTCTTGCCGACAAGGCAAATCAAATTAGTTATTTGAGTGCTAGTACTTTTACCTTTGTCGAAAGTACATCTGCCAACAGACTCCTTCGCTCGTTAGCCGCATAGAGATTGAGTTCGATGTCCGATTTTGCCGAGGCTTTCGCAAAGATCAAAAATTGCTCGTCTTCCGAGCGAACCGTAACTGACTTGACCCGCCCGTCTTGAGTTCGGTCAAGACCGATCGCGATTCGCAAAATCGCAGCCAACGAGGTGACAAGTTTTTGGTCGGATTCTTCGAGTTGGGCAAACTCAGAGTGCGACTGTTTTGGCGCACTCTTGCGGTGATAGCGGGCGATTACCGCGATCAATTCAATCTCGCGATCGGTGAGACCGACAAGTTCTGAGTTCCTGATCACGTAATAAGAATGCAGGTGATGTTTTGAGTGCGAAACCACCACACCAACATTTGCGAGAAGAGAGGCAGCCTCGAGGTACCTGCGTGAAGTTTGGGGCAGAGCAAGTCTTTTTTGCAAGCAATCAAACAGCGAAAGTGCAATTTTTGAGACATATGCCGAGTGTTCTGGGCGGTCATCGCATCTGTCGGCAAGTTGCCTGACGCTTTGTAACGCTGGGTCAACATCTTCGGGATGGTTGAGCAGGTTTTCGCGAGCGAGGGTGTCAAAGAGCACGCCTTCGCGCAACGCATAATCGGAATAAATGAACGTTTTGACGTCAAATGACTCAGCAATACCTTCTAATATGACGGCTCCAGCCAGAATTATCTCGGCTCGAGACGAATCAAGATCAAAGACTTTTGCGCGTTGTTTAACAGTCGGGGCATCGGCCAGCAATTCCAACACTTTCGTCACATCTTTGGCACTGAATTCGTAGCGATTGAAGGAGGTCGGTTCCGGCTCATTGTTAAGTTTTCTGATTAATCTTGCTACCGCTTCAACCGTGCCGGATGAGCCGATGGCAACTTCAAAGCCAAGTTCGGTAACCTCAGGCTTTATCGTTGCCAGCATCGATCGCACAAACTTGCGACAACTGCTGACACTGCTTGGGTGCAGTGCGTCGGTGTTAAAAAATCTGTCAGTAAGACGAACGGCTCCGAGTTTGAAACTTCGCGAGAGCAAAATTTCTTCACCCGAGCCAATGACTAATTCGGTTGAACCGCCACCGATATCACAAAGCAACATCGGTTGTTCGCCGACGGCAACCGCATATCGAGCACCAATATGGATTAGTCGTGCTTCTTCGACACCCGAAATAATTTCAACTTCAATTTCTGCTTCTTTACGCGCACGCTTCACAAATTCGTTACGATTCTTGGCTTCACGAACAGCACTGGTCGCAACTGCACGCAACTTCGCACCATGAACATCGGAGATCGCCCTCATTCGTTTTAGAGAGGCAATGCCTCGCTCGATCGCATCGGGCTCAAGTTGCTTCATGTCGCCGGCACCATGACCCAGCCGAATTACTTCTTTCTCACTAGCAATTACTTCGAAGCCTGTTTCGAGTGGCTTGGCGACTACTAAGTGAAAACTGTTTGTTCCGATATCGAGTGCGGCAATGACCGATTCTGAATCTGAGCCCACAAATGCACATCTTAGAACGCGACAGTTCGACGGTAGGATTTATTGTCCAATTAAAGGAGATGTCATGACCAACTATGCAGATGCAACAACTTTGAACGAGCCGCCTCGTGGTCATGCGCGCATTGTCTATCTCGGCTCAGCATCGCCTCATTGGGAGGTCTACGGTGACTATGGCGATCAGAACATGCTTGAAGAGTTTCGTGCGCGAACCCTTGCTCGACTAATTCTCTTGCCACGCAACGACCCACAGTTTCGTCGCAATCAAGAGCGAGTCAACAAGGATGCAGAGCGCGAGCGCATCAGCATTGAATGGGAGCTTGGTTATGCAGTCGCCGCCGAGGCTGCTGCCAATACGCCTGCTGAGTAAAGGTGTTTCAAAACCGGCATCTGTCGTGCGGCCCTATATGCCGCTGAAATGAAGTTCAAGTGACATTTTGGCGAAATCGTTTTCTAACAAATGTCCGAGAGTCAATAAATTCGCACGATAAAAACATCGAACAGAATTACATCAACCGCGAATTGAGTTGGCTTGATTTTAACGACCGTGTATTGACCCTTGCCTGCGATGCAAGAGTTCCGTTGCTCGAGCGGTGCCGTTTTTTGGCAATCTGCTCGTCGAATCTTGACGAGTTTTATCAAATCAGAGTTGCTGCGCTCAAAGACCAAGTGGCAGGTGATATTCACACTCCAACCGCTGATGGTTTGACACCCCGGCAACAGTTGCGCGAAATTACCCGACGCACCCAAGACTTTGTGATCCGTCAGCACAAGGTTTGGTCGCAGGAGTTGTTACCAAGACTCAAGCAATCTGAAATATCAGTGGTGGGTTGGTCAGATCTAAGCGAGAGTGAGAAAGCAAGACTTTCAGACGACTTTGACCGCAAAATCTTTCAAGTCTTAACCCCACTTGTGGTTGACCCGGCGCATCCGTTTCCGTATATCTCGAACCTTGCGCTGAACTTGGCTGTGGTTGCGCGCGATCCACAGTCGTCCGAACAAAGATTTGCGAGGCTAAAAATTCCGAAAAGCATTTCGCGATTCATGCGCGTAGGTGACGGCAATAAATTTGTATTACTTGAAGAAGTTGTCTCAGCCAATTTGCCTCGCTTGTTTCACGGCATGGTTATCGAGCAATGCTTTGTCTTTAGAGTCACACGCAACGCCGATCTCTCACTTGACGACGAAGACGCCGAAGACTTGCTGGCTGCCGTCGAAATGGAGCTGCGCCGTCGCCGATTTGGTCGTGCAGTTCGACTTGAGATTCCGGAGGGTACCGCCCAAGAAACTGTCGACTTAATGTGTCAAGAACTCGAATTAGAGCCTGAAGACATTAGTTATCACCTTGGTCTTATCGAGATGAATGCCCTCAATCAGTTGGCGTCGCTTGATCTGCCTGGTTTGCGATTCAAGCCATGGCCACCGCTTACCGCAGGCAGGTTGATGGCTGCCGAATTCAATAGTCAGAGTATTTTTCAAGTAATTCGCGAGCGACAATTGTTGGTCCATCATCCACATGAGTCGTTTTCATCTTCGGTCGAGTCATTTGTGGCGCAGGCGGCAAGTGACTCAAAGGTGCATTCGATAAAGATGACCCTCTATCGAACTTCGGGTGACTCGGCTATTGCCAAGCACTTGGTTCGCGCCGCCGAAGCGGGCAAACAAGTGGCTGTAGTCCTTGAGATCAAGGCGCGCTTCGATGAGGCCCGAAATATCGCCTGGGCAAAGGAACTCGAATATGCGGGAGTGCACGTAACTTACGGCATTGTCGGTTTGAAGACGCACTCGAAGTGCATTTTGGTCGTGCGTGAAGATGGTGATCAGATGAGACGGTATGTGCATATTGGTACCGGAAACTACAACTCGGCAACCGCGAGACTTTACGAAGACATCGGATTTTTCACTTGCGAAGAGCAAATCGGTTCGGATGCGACGGAGTTGTTCAATTATTTGACTGGCTTTGCCAAAGAACCCGACTATCTGCGTTTGTTCGTCGCACCGCATCAGTTGCGTCCGCGAATACTTGAGCTGATACATCGTGAGGCCACTTTTAAAGACAAGGGTCAAATAACCCTAAAACTGAACTCAATTTCTGACCCGTCGATAATTGATGCGCTTTACTCAGCGAGCAACGCCGGGGTCAAGATCAATCTGATAGTTCGTGGCATTTGCTGTTTGCGTGCTGGTGTGCCGGGGATGTCTGAAAATATCCAGGTTCGCTCAATTCTTGGTCGTTATCTGGAGCACTCACGGAT
>SYNW01000019.1 GCA_005805045.1 Actinomycetota bacterium | reverse complement strand
CGATGTTCCCTACATTGACGAATCGTCGTGTCGTCTTGTGAGCAATATCTCGGATGGTTTCGATTCGCGCATAGCCCAGACTGATTCGCCGCAGTGGCTTTGCAGCACCTGGCGAATTTCGCTTCGTGAATTTTTGGAGCGAGAGTTCGAAACAGGAGAGCGCACAATACACAAAGTCGCTGAAAAATTGAAAATTGAATTTGTCGAATTGCCAAAGAGCAAACTGATCAATGTCAATGAACCGAGTCAACTAAAGCCGTAGAGACAGCAAGACGAAGAAGTAAGGTTGAGAGATGCCAATCGAGGAAGTTTCTATTGCCGCTTTCACACAAATTCGTAATGACACCACTGTTTTGATTGATGTGCGTGAACCCGATGAGTACGAATCTGGCCATGTTTCGGGGGCAGTCAACATTCCCCTTGGCGATTTCGCAAATCGAATAGACGAGGTTCCCAATAGGGTCGTCTACTTCATTTGCCGCAGTGGAGGGCGAAGCATGCAGGCCTGTGAACTGTGTGTTGATTTCGGTTTGACCGACGTGAAGAATATTGCCGGAGGGACTATCGGATGGATCAATGCCGGTAATCAAGTCGTCGTAGGCGGGTCAAAAGGGTGAGTTTTGAGTGGGTGGACAGCGAGTCGGCACTTGCTCAAATAGTTGCCGAGATTTTGAAAGCCGATAGATATGCAATCGACACCGAGTTTCATCGAGAAAAGACATACTTTCCGAAACTCGCACTTGTTCAGTTGAAATGGGGTAAGACGACGGCTCTAGTCGACCCCTTGGCGGTCGATCCTCGGGGATTGGGGAAACTCTTCGAAAGTGACGTTCTAGCGGTTATTCATGCCGCCCAGCAGGACCTGGAAGTGTTGCGTCACGCGGCGCTCGCGGCACCGAAAATAATATTTGATTGCCAAATCGCCGCTGGTTTTATTGGCTACTCAACCCCGTCATTGGCAACTCTTGTTCAAGCTTTTAAGAAAATTTCGATGTCAAAAGGTGATCGCCTCACCGATTGGTTGCGCCGCCCCTTGACCGACCAACAGTGCAGTTACGCCGCAGATGATGTGGCGCATCTTTTTGACCTTCACGATGAGATTTCAAGACAACTAAAAGAATTAGAACGCTCTGAATGGGTGGCTGACGCCTGTCGCGATCTTGTGCAGCGCCCGCAGGGTCCACAGGATCCCGGCTTGGCGTGGTTGAAACTTAAAGAGGCAAGGGCTTTAAAAGGACAATCTCGTGGAGTGGCTCAATCTGTGGCGAAATGGCGAGAAGAAAAAGCAATGCGCAATGATGCACCACCAAGACGGGTGATGAGCGATATGGCTCTGCTGGGAATATCTCAACGAGTACCGAAAAATGTCGAAGAGTTGGCAACCACGCGTGGTGTTGATGATCGTCATTTGTCTGCTGATTCGTGCAGAGAAATCATGGCCGCGATACGAGACGGCGCAAAGCAACATGTCGAGTTGCCGAATAACGATGTCGACGATGTGGATAAATGGGCCCGACCCGCCCTGACTTTGATCACCGCATGGATTGGTGAACTCGCACGCAAGCACAAGATTGATGCGACTTTCTTGGCGACGCGTAGCGACATTACAGCTTTTTTGCGAAAGTCGCCCGACGCGAGGCTCGTTCAAGGTTGGCGCGCAACTCTCATCGGAGATGATCTGAACCGAATCTTGAACGGAGATGTTGGTTTGAGCGTCGATCGTGACGGACATCTCAAGCTTGTTGAGGCCAGCAAGTAAAAAAACCAGGGTGTATCCACCTTTTATTACTTCGGAGTCGCTAGTATTCGTGCCAATGTTTATCAATTAGGCGATAACCAAACGGTAATCGCCCCAGAGAATTTTGGAGCCCTACCGTGAAAAAGGGTCGTCATCGTCGATTTGAAGAAGCGCGTCGCCTCAAGCAAACAGGACCATCGGCTGAAGATCTTGGCGTTGCCAGAGAAAGCAAGTCGAAATCACAAGAAGATGAATATGCGGCCATTGCTGAGCGCTATGGCGTTAGGTTCGATGAAAACGGGGATGAAATCGCCGATGACACGGACGAAGATATTTCCTGAAACTGAACTGAGAACCTGATTAACAACATTCGCAACCTCGCGCTAGTAGCGCACGTAGACCATGGTAAGACCACGTTGTTGGACGCTCTTTTAAAGAGCGGCGGAACTTTCGCCGCGCATCAAGTAGTCGTTGACCGCGTGATGGACTCGAACGATCAGGAGCGCGAGCGAGGTATTACTATTTTGGCGAAAGCTGCCGAAATAGAATGGCGAGGAACAAAAATCAACTTGGTGGACACCCCAGGTCACGCCGACTTCGGTGGTGAAGTAGAGCGAGCACTCGCACTTGTGGACGGCATTCTGCTCTTGGTCGATGCTGCCGAAGGCCCGTTGCCGCAAACTAGATATGTGTTATCCAAAGCATTGGCCAGAGATTTGCCAGTGGTCGTAGTTCTGAACAAGGTCGATCGCGCCGATGCCCGACCAGACGAAGTGCTCCATGAAGTTGAGCAACTCTTTCTCGACCTCGCACACCATGATCATCACCTGAGTTTTCCAGTAATTTCTGCGGTTGCACGCGACGGGAGATCAATGAAGGGAATCGGCATGCCACCAGAAAACGCCGACTTGGTGCCTCTGCTAGATGCAATTCTCGACACGATTCCTGCGCCGACCGCGGATCCGACTGCGCCATTGCAGGCACTGGTGGCCAACCTTGATGCTTCTGATTATTTGGGTCGCCTGGCGATCGGGCGCGTTGAGGCAGGAGTAATGAAAAAGGGCGACATGATTTGTGTGTGGCAACATCCAACACCGGCGAATCCGGCGCCATTTATCAAACGAAAAATTTCGACTTTGTTCGCATTCCGCGGCATCAGCCGTGAAGAGGTTGCACAAGTGGCTGCAGGAGATTTGTTCATTCTTGCTGGCATCGACGAGGTCGAAGTAGGCGATACGGTTGCCGCTCTTGAGGACGCTCCCGCGTTACCTCGTCTTGAGGTTGACGAACCAGTTCTGCGAATGAGTTTCGGAGTCAATACCTCGCCATTCGCGGGTCGAGAAGGCACCTTTCTCACCAGTCGTCATCTGAGTGAAAGACTCTTCAAAGAAGTATTGGGCAACGTTTCTATTCGAGTCAATACCACCGACAGTCCGGATGTAATTGAAGTCGCTGGTCGAGGCGAACTGCAACTTGCCGTGTTGATCGAAAACATGCGTCGTGAAGGATATGAATTGCAAGT
>SYNW01000131.1 GCA_005805045.1 Actinomycetota bacterium | reverse complement strand
CCGCTACTAGTAGTCGCAGGTGCGGGCTCGGGCAAGACCCGTGTACTGACCTATCGTGTCGCGCACCTGATCAACCAGGGCACGCACCCGATGCGAGTTTTGGCGATCACGTTCACCAACAAGGCGGCCGGTGAGATGCGCGAACGAGTCGAGGCACTCGTCGGCAAAGTTGCCGAGCGCATGTGGGTCAGTACATTTCATGCGGCGTGCGTGCGAATTTTGCGGATGCAAGCCGAGCAGATTGGATATCCGAAGACATTTTCGATTTACGACCAGTCAGATGCGCAGCGTTTGGTTAGTTATGTCATTCGCGATCGCGGATTGGATGCCAAGCGGTTTCCGGCGCGCGGTGTGCACGCCCGAATCAGCTTGTGGAAAAACGAATTAATTTTGCCCGACCAGGCGTTGTCGAATGCCGACAATGTGTTCGAAACGAAGTATGCAGAGATTTACCGCGAATATCAATCTCGACTGTTAAAAGCTGGGGCGATGGACTTTGACGACTTGTTGATCAACACGGTAAAACTGTTTCGCGAACACAAAGATGTCCTGGCGCAATATCAACAACGCTTCGAACATATCTTGATCGACGAATATCAAGACACGAATATCGCGCAAAACGCGATAGTGATGATGTTGGCCGATGCACACCACAATGTCTGTGTGGTTGGTGATACCGACCAATCGGTCTATCGCTTTCGCGGTGCAGACTTCAGAAATATTTTGCAATTCGAGACCGCGTTTCCTGAAGTTACGGTTGTGGTTCTGGCCCAGAACTATCGCAGCACCCAGACAATTCTTGATGCTGCAAACGCAGTGATCACCAACAATGCCGAGCGCAAACCCAAAGAACTCTGGAGCGAACTTGGCGAAGGCGATCGCGTCGTGCGGTTTTATGCCGACGACGAATATCACGAATCAAATTGGGTGATCTCGCAACTTACGCAGATAAAAAAGAGTCATGGTCGCGAGTGGCGCGAGATGGCGGTTTTTTATCGCACCAACGCCCAGAGTCGCATCTTGGAAGAGAGCCTGATGCAGGCGGGCGTGCCCTACAAAGTCATTGGCGGCACTCGGTTCTATGACCGCCGTGAAATCAAAGATGCGTTGGCGTATATTCGCTGTGCGGCGAACCCGCTTGATGAGGTCAGCCTGAAGCGAATTTTAAATGTGCCGAAGCGTGGCATCGGCGACACGACAGTTGACCGCCTCGACGCCTACGCCAACAAAGAAAAGATCGCGTTTGCGATCGCTCTGCGTCGAACTGCAGATGCAGGGATCGGGGCCGCTGCAGCCAAGGGCATCGCTAGTTTCGTCGCTTTGATCGACGACCTTGAGTCGCGCTTAGGGCAGGGGCCAGGGCCGGTTTTGCGACATGCGCTTGAGGCCAGCGGTTACATGAGTGAATTGCAGGCCGAGGGCACAGTCGAATCAGACGGTCGCTATGAAAACTTGGCGGAATTGATTGGCAGTGCCAGTGAGTTCACGCAAGTCGACGAATTTTTAGAACAAGTGGCGCTGGTTGCCGACACCGATCAAATTGACTCAGACAACCACGTGACGCTGATGACTTTGCATTCAGCCAAGGGGCTCGAGTTTCCTGTCGTGTTTATCGTCGGCATGGAAGAGGGCATCTTTCCCCATAGTCGGGCTTTGAACGACCAGAGTGAACTCGAAGAAGAGCGTCGTTTGGCGTATGTCGGCATCACTCGAGCCAAAGAAAAATTGTTCTTGTCCCATGCCTGGAGTCGAAATCTTTATGGCTCGTCGCAGTACAACCCACCGTCACGTTTCTTGGATGAAATTCCTGGCGAGTTGCTGCAACGCGAAGGCAGCGTTGACTCTGGCGCCGATGAGGGTCGTGGTAGTTATCGACCACGATCAGAACAGAACACCGGCAAAAAAATCGAGTGGACTCGGGCGACGGTGCCGAAATATCGTCGAGAAGGCGAAGCAGTTGGCGACCTGACTGGCGCAAACTCCGGGTTGAAAGTTGGTGACGATGTCGAGCATCCGTCGTTTGGCGAAGGAGTAATCATCAACATTCGTGGCTCTGGCGAATCAACAGAGGCAACTATCGAGTTCGTAAATCACGGTAAAAAACATTTGGCCCTGGCGTGGGCACCACTCAAAAAAATAAATTAGCGAGTCAAAAAATTTTTAGCCGGCGCGCAAATCAATCAACAGGGTTTTCAAATTTTCGACGATCGGTCGTACGTCGAGCGGCAACTGCAATTCTTTGACGTCGAGTGTGCGACCTTCGCAATCCGTAAAGTTTCGGGAGTCTTGAATGTGCTCAACGAGGCAGGTCTCATCGCGGTCAGCGGGGTAGGCGTAATAAACCTGCCAGCCTTTGGCCGGGTCGTCGCCCTGGTGGTCGATCACGATAGATCTTTTGCCGGTTGAGTCGCGCAAATCTGGATAAAGAATCGGGCCACCTTCGCTGACCAGTTTTGCAATATCGTCAACTCGGCCAATTTCGAAAGTTTGTGGGATTGTTTCTGGGTTGCGTTGACGATTGTCGGTGGCCATGCCGGCAAAAATCCAGGTCACACCGAATAAAACCGCGAACCCGAGAATGCCCCCGACAACTGGGGCAACTGCGCGACTAATTGGCGATGTGAATTCGATACGGCGCATGTCGTAAGGTTATTGAGTTGTGAAACGAAATTATCGCGTAGTCGTTGCCAAGCCCGGCCTGGATGGCCATGACCGTGGGGCCAAGACGATCACCCGCGCCTTGCGTGACCACGGTTTTGAGGTCATATATACGGGTTTGCACCAGACACCCGAGCAAATCGCCGAAACTGTGCTGCAAGAAGACGCCGATGCCGTGGGTTTGTCGCTGCTATCGGGGGCACATTTGACTTTGTTCCCAAGGGTGATCGAAGAGTTGCGAAATCGCAAACTTGGTGAGATCTTGATTTTTGGCGGCGGGGTGATTCCCAAAGATGATGTTGCTGTGCTCAAACAACAGGGCGTTGGCGAAATTTTCGGACCGGGCTCTTCGCTCGGGGACATTGCCAAGTGGTTAGAGTTGGCGCTCGACTCACGCGAAGAAAACTGAACAAAGGAATTTGAGTGGATTTATTTGAGTACCAGGGAAAGCAGTATTTCGCGCGATACGACATTGCAGTCTCGGCTGGTGGTGTTGCACTAACAGTCGACGAAGCGGTTACACAGGCCGAACTCGCGAAGTATCCCGTCGTGATCAAAGCGCAAGTGCAAGTTGGCGGCCGTGGCAAAGCCGGTGGCATCAAGTTGGCGAACAATGTCGATGAAGTGCGGTTGCACGCAAAGAATATTTTGGGGATGAACATCAAGGGTCACATCGTCAAGCGCGTTTGGGTTGAGCACGCTTCTGATATCGCCGAAGAGTATTACGCTTCGTTCACATTGGACCGCTCGGCCAAGCGACATTTGCTGATGCTCTCGGCTCAGGGAGGTGTCGATATCGAACACGTGGCGGTTGTCGACCCAACTGCGATAGTCAAATTGCATGTCAACCCGGTTGAAGGACTGACTCTTGATGCGGCAAAACGCGCCGTGGCTGATGCGCGCATTGCAGAAAAAGCACAAGACGGCGTAGCGGCGATGCTGGTCAAACTTTACGAGTGCTTCACCAAAGGTGATTGCGACTTGGCAGAGATTAATCCGCTGATTTTGAAACCAAATGGCGAGGTGCATGCCCTCGACGCCAAGGTCACGCTCGATGACAATGCGGCCTTTCGTCACCCCGAGTGGGACGAATATCGCCTTACCGAAGAACTAGACGAGCGCGAGAGTCTTGCGCGTGAAAAAAATCTGCAATACATCGGTCTCGACGGCTCGGTCGGCATCATCGCCAACGGTGCCGGCTTGGCGATGAGCACGCTAGACGTCGTAAATCAGGTCGGCGGAAAAGCCGCGAATTTTTTGGATATCGGCGGCGGTGCGAACGCCGAGTTGATGACTGCGGCGCTTGAAGTGATTAATTCGGATGCCAAGGTCAAGAGTATTTTCATCAATATCTTCGGTGGCATCACCCGAGGCGATGAAGTCGCCAAGGGCATCGTCGAAGCGATGAAGCGCGTCAAGTTGCGCGCACCGATCGTGATTCGACTTGACGGCACAAATGCGACAGAGGGACGAGCGATTATTGCCGCAGCGGGGCTTGCCGAGTCGCAGTTGATTTCGCGACCGACGATGCTTGAGGCTGCGCGCAGCGCAGTCGAAATTGCAGGAAAGAAGTAACATGGCGATTTTCGTCAACGAAAAAACCAAAGTGCTCGTGCAAGGTTTGACGGGCGGACAAGGTCGTTTCCATGGTTTGCGCAATCGCGACTATGGCACGCAAATCGTCGCTGGCGTGACGCCGGGCAAAGCGGGTCAAGATGTCGAAGGAATCAAAATCTACGACACGGTTGAGAGTGCAGTCGCTGCAACAGGTGCGACTGCTTCGTTCATTGCAGTGCCACCAAAGGCAGCACCTGCGGCGATTCTTGAAGCCGCAAGAGCCGGCATTGGCTTCGTGGTTTGCATCACAGAAGGTGTGCCCGCGCAGGACGAAGCGCGGGTGTTTGCCACATTGCAACGCGATTTTCCCAAGACTCGATTGCTCGGGCCGAATTGCCCTGGCATCATCAGCCCGGGTAAGTGCAATATCGGCATCACCGCAGGTGAGATTGCGGCATTGCCAACCGTGACTGGACCCAATGTTGGCATCGTTTCGCGCTCGGGCACGCTGACATATCAGGCGCTATTCGAATTGAAACAGCGCAGCATCGGTGTGTCGACTTGTGTCGGCATTGGTGGCGACCCCGTGCCCGGCACATCGTTCGTGGATTGCTTGGCCGAGTTTCAATCTGATCCTGAAACGCATGCGATCATCATGATCGGTGAAATTGGTGGCACAGCCGAAGAAGAGGCAGCCGAGTTCATCATGACGCATGTAACAAAACCGATGAGCGCCTACATCGCAGGTGTCACGGCACCAGCCGGCAAAAAAATGGGACATGCCGGAGCGATTGTTTCTGGTGGCAAAGGCACGGCGCAAGGCAAGATGGATGCCCTGCGTAGCGCTGGTGTCAAGGTTGGTTTGAACCCGACTGAAGCATGCGAGCTGATGGCACAAATAACCGCATCAATGTAAGACTTGGTCTTCGATGAATAAACGATCTGATCTTTTGACATATATCCCGTCGCTCGACGGCATTCGTGCTCTTTCGGTTTTGGCTGTGATTGTTTATCACGCCAACAAGCTCTGGTTGCCCGGCGGATTTCTCGGCGTTGAAGTGTTCTTCGTGATCAGCGGATATCTGATCACGCTGTTGTTGCTCGCCGAGTCAGAAAAGAGCGGCACTGTCAGCCTGAAACAGTTCTGGTTGCGTCGGGCGCGACGCTTGTTGCCAGCGCTGTGGACCGTCGTTTTGGGTGTGGTGGTTTTTGCCGCGATTTTTCAGCGGGATATTCTCGGCACTTTGCGTGGCGATGTAGTCGCAGCACTATTTTATGGCTTCAACTGGTTTCAGATTTGGGTGGGCACGAGTTATTTCACGTCTTTCGAATTCGTACCGTTGCGACATTTGTGGTCATTGGCGGTTGAAGAACAGTTTTATTTGATCTGGCCGATCGTGATGTTGATCGTCGCCAAGTTTGGCAAGCGACGGTTGCCAATCGTCAGCGCCGTGTTCTTCGGTCTCGCAGTTGCGTTGACCGTATATATGGGTGTGGTCTACAAGACGGGCACGATCTCGACGATTGCCGACACGCCAGAGCAGTTCACCAGCCTGTTCGGACAATCTGTCTCACGCGTTGACTATTTATTTTTGGGTACATTCACCCGTTCAAGTGGTCTGCTACTCGGTGCGGCGCTGGCGATTTGGTGGCGACCATGGCTGTTGCAAAGTTCGCGGGCGGGGGCGAGCAAAATCTTTGACGTAATCGGCGTTATCGGTTTGGTCGCATTGGCTTTGATGATGTGGAGGTTCAACACCGTCATTGAAGGCACAGACGCAGGAACCGTGGGTTACGACCTGCTGTTTCGTGGCGGATT
>SYNW01000018.1 GCA_005805045.1 Actinomycetota bacterium | reverse complement strand
TGGGCTCACTGACACTTGCACTGGCCGAGACTGGCGCAAACGTCGTGGCGGTCGAAATTGATAATGGCCTAGTCGAAGTATTGCGGGAGAACACGGGGCATCTCGCAAACGTCGAAGTGATCCACGCCGACGCAATGCAACTCGACTGGGAGCCACTGCTCGCCAAGACGAAACACTGGCATGTCGTGGCCAACTTGCCCTACAACGTGGCGACGATCATCGTCGCCGATTTGCTGGATGGCATCGCCGAAGTCGAACACATGTTGGTAATGGTGCAGAGTGAAGTCGCCGATCGACTTGTCGCGCGTGCCGGCACCGACCCTTACGGCGCGGTGAGCGTGAAGATCGATTATTGGGCAAATTCTAAAATCGTCGGACAAGTGCCACCCTCAGTTTTTTATCCGCAACCGCGTGTCGATTCGGCACTGGTTGAGATTCGTCGGCGCACTGAACCGGGCGTAAGTGGTGTCGTTGCCAAAGAGCTGTTTGCGTTGGTGCGGGCGGGCTTCGCCAAGCGCCGCAAAATGTTGCGTCGCGCGCTTGTTGACATCGCAACCCCTGATGATTTCGCAACCGCTGATGTCAACCCCGAATCACGGGCCGAACAACTTGACTTGGCGGCGTGGGGTCGCTTGCGCAAATCAATCGACAGTCGCCTGGCAGGCTCAACAAGATGAGCCCACAAAACGTTTCGCTCGTCGCACCGGCCAAACTCACGCTTTCACTTCGCGTCACAGGCAT
Organism: Actinomycetota bacterium; assembly: GCA_005805045.1. GTDB lineage: Bacteria > Actinomycetota > Acidimicrobiia > Acidimicrobiales > Ilumatobacteraceae > BACL27. The sequence goes on along the minus strand of SYNW01000018.1, from coordinate 6,504 downwards.
TCGTCAAGATGGCTTTCACTTAATTGACGCCGAGATGGTCACACTCGAGCTCGCCGACGAGTTGATCCTCGACCCTGCGCGAAGTGGCTTCGAAATTAAGGGCAAGTTCGCCGGCGACATTGCGACCGACGAAATTTCTAACAACCTCGCAGCCAAGGCTTTAAAACTCGCCAACCGTCAAGCCCATGTTTCGATCACCAAGAACATCCCTTCTGGTGGCGGCCTCGGTGGCGGATCCGCCGATGCAGCAGCAATCTTGCGCTGGGCTGGGTTCACCGATTTGGTGATTGCAGCAAAACTTGGCGCCGACATCGCGTTTTGCATGGTCGGTGGCCGGGCGCGAGTCACCGGCATCGGCGAAATTGTTAATCCGCTGAAAAAAGTTTCACGCGAAATCACTCTCGTCCTGCCTCCATTTCGAGTTTCAACACCTGGGGTGTATCGAGCGTTCGATCAACTCACAGATTTTTGCAAGACATCGCTCAAGCATTCGGGTGTCAACGATCTGGAACCGGCGGCGATCAAGGTCGAACCACGCCTTGCAATCTGGAAAGAAAAAATCGCCCAAGCGAGCGGCGTCGAACCGACACTTGCAGGCAGTGGTTCAACGTGGTGGCTGGACGGCAACTTCGTCAACCTCGCCGCGCAACTGCCCGACGCCACGATCATCACCACCCGCACGAATTAGTATTTGCTATTTAATTTATGATCTCAGTTCAGTTGCTGACGCATCTTTAAATGATCTTTTATGCTTTAAAAATTGAATTGAGCTTGGAATCAACAGCAGGAGAAGTGGTTTAAAGCTAAATAGAACTCCCATTAAGCCAAAACCAAGATCTCGGAACCTGTTAAATCTGAATCTAAATTCGCGCCACTTTGATTTGGCGCTCCTACGTTTGTAGTCGTCGAGGTCCCAACTCACCGTGTACAGGGCGGTGGGCAGAGTTCGGATGATCATTCTTTTTTGAATCATTCTCAACCACAGGTCGTAGTCTTCAACTCGAATCGCCGCAGTGTCGTATCCTCCGACTGCCAATACCGAAGACTTTTTCATGATCACAGTGGCATGGGCAACTTGCGTTCCTCTCATCCATTGTCTCAACTCAGGTGCTTCAGGATATTTAACAACCCCCCAGATCCGCATGTGCTTGTCCATTACGTTAAAATAACTTCCCAAAACATCCACAGTGCGGTCTTTCTCAAATTCGCAAATAAGCGTTCTGACTCGATTGCTCGGAGATATGTCATCTGAATCTTGCCGAATCAAATAGTCTGACTTTGCGAGACCTATCGATGTGTTCAATGCGGTTGCAAGTCCAAGATTTTCAGTGTGCCGAGCAAGAATCAGGTTTGGATTTAAAGCAGCATACTTTTCTAGAATTTTCAAAGTATCGTCATTCGACCCATCGTCCGTTATGACAATTTCGAAGTTTTGTTCATCCTGTGCGAAAAGTGAGTTGAGTGCACTCTCAATAGTGCGCGAAGCGTTATAAGCGCCCATGATGATTGAGGCTTTCGGTTTGGGATTGAAAGAGGAATCGGACCCGCTATTTTGGCTCATTGCACCTTTTGTCTCCGCGTGTGACACTAAATCAACGCAATATCAACTAGTCATAAAAGCCAGCGAAACGGATCGCGGAGAAGAACTGCCGCGTAGCAAGTGCTGAATCAATCATCGTTGACTATGTTACGTTCATTCGATGCGAATTTGAAAAGTTGCCTTATGAACCAAGCGGGTCAAAGGTTTGAAATTTCTCTTGCAACACCATGGTTCTAACGTCATCCGTTGATTTACCTGCCGAGAGCATTTATGGCTGTAGCAGGAATTTTGCTGGTACTCGACGGAATCACTAAAGCGCTGCAACTGCTAATCGCAGGAGACTAGTTACTTGTTGCGTTGATGACGGGTACGGCGAAGCATCTTCTTGTGCTTCTTCTTGCGCATACGCTTGCGGCGGCGCTTAACCAGTGATCCCATGTCTCGCAATACGATATCTGACACAGATGGGAAACGACACACAAAATTCGCTACCGTAGAGGCGTCAGCCGATACCTATTCCGGGGTCGTTCAATGGCAGGACAACGGGTTTTGGTCCCGTATATAGGGGTTCGAGTCCTCTCCCCGGAACTTTCACGGGAGCCGCATTAACACCTAAATAGATCGTGTATAAATATTGCGTGCCGGTTTACGCAATTGTCCTCGCTGCGGGCGAAGGCACGAGAATGCAATCAACCCGACCAAAACCGCTGCACATTATTTGCGGCCAAGAAATGATCATTCATGTGATCGGCGCACTTCACGAACTGCAACTTAAAAAAACTGTGATCGTCGTCGGCCACGCCGCCAATCAAGTCACCGAAGTCGTGACCAAACAAGCACCAACCTGGGCCCACGTTTCATTCGCCGAGCAAAAAGTTCAGCGTGGCACGGGCGATGCAACGATCGTCGGATTAGCCAGTGTCGACGCCGAGGTCGGCGCCACTAGCGAAGTCTCCGACACCTCAACAATCATCGTCATGCCGGGCGATACACCGCTGCTTAAAGCAAGCACGATTTCGACGCTTATCAACGAGCATCAAAGCTCGAACAACGCGGCAACCGTCTTGACCGCATTCGTCGACGCACCAACTGGTTATGGTCGCATTGTGCGCGCGAAAGACGACCGCATTTTAAAAGTTGTCGAGGAGCGCGACGCCTCACCAGAAATCAAATCAATCCACGAAATTAACACCAGCATTTATGCATTTCGTCGTGATCTCCTCGGTCCCGCCTTGCGACGCATTTCAAACAACAACTCGCAATCCGAGTACTATTTGACCGACGCGATAGAAGTTCTGGCCAGCATGGGTCACCAAGTCGGCTCACATACCGCGCCCGCCAGCGAAGTCATCGGGGTCAACGACCGCTGGCAACTGGCGATGGCCGAACGCGAGTTGCGAAGTCGCACCAACACGGCTTGGCTGCGGTCTGGCGTGACGATGTTCGACCCACAGCAGACATTTATCGATGTCACCGTGAAGATTGGCAAAGATGTCACTCTGTTGCCGGGCACTATTTTGCAAGGACTCACCGAAATCGGCGACGATTGCGAAATCGGACCAAATACGCGCCTTATAAATACGGTCGTCGGCGCCGGGTCTCGCGTCGAAACGACCAATAGCAAAGATTCAAAAATCGGCAAAAAAGCAGTCGTCGGCCCGTTTGCCAACCTCCAACCTGGCAGCGTCGTATCTGACGAGGCGATCACTGGTTCGTTCTATGATGGCTCACAGTGAATAAAACCATCGACAAAGTCACCACTAAGCGAATGGCCATTTATTCAGGCCGCACTCACCCCGCACTCGCCCAAGAAGTTGCTCAGCACTTGAACGTTCAACTCGGCGAAGCCAACATCGTCGAATTTGCAAACGGAGAACTTCGACCAAGATTTGGCGAAAGCATACGCGGTGGCGATGTTTTCATCATGCAAACACATTGCAGTCACGATGGTCGCAGCATCAACGACTCGATCATGGAGCAATTAATCATGATCGACACGGCGTATCGTGCGTCGGCAAAACGCGTCACGGCAGTTTGTCCTTTTTATGGATATGCACGACAAGACCGCAAAGCCGAAGGACGCGAACCGATTACCGCCCGCCTGATTGCAGACATGTTCAAGGCAGCAGGCTCGAAGCGGATGGTGTCAATCGACCTGCATAGCGGACAGATTCAAGGCTTCTTCGAGGGCCCTGTTGATCACTTGACCGCTATTCCGGTGCTTGAGCGATACGTTCGCGACAACGCCCGAGAAGGCCTGGTCATCGTTTCGCCTGACGCTGGTCGAGTGAAAGTTGCCGAGCGATTCGCCCAGCACCTCACCGATATGAGTGCCGATGTTGCGTTCATCAACAAGCGCCGCCCCAAGAACACGACCAATGTTGCCGAAGCCAAAGAGGTCATCGGTGATGTCGAAGGTCGACTGTGCATTCTTGCCGACGACATGATCGACACTGGCGGCACAATCTGCAGCGCAGCCGAGTTGCTTTACGCCCGAGGTGCCAAAGAAGTTTGGGCGATGGCGACACACGGCGTGCTGTCTGGGTCGGCGGTCGAGCGTCTCAGCAACTCGCGCATCGCACGGGTCGTGCTGACCAACACGCTGCCACTCGCACCCGAAAAGCGCATTGCCAAATTTGAGATTCTCTCGGTCGCCAAAATCTTGGCCGATGCCCTATCGGCGGTGTTCGAAGACGCCAGCGTTAGCGATCTGTTCGGCGGCGAAAACCAGGCGTAATCGTCGCGGATATCGGCGATATCGCCGATATTTTTGTGGTATCCATCGGCTTTGACCCATAGAATAAAAAGCCGTCATTCAGTTGACGGTTTTTACGATTTTCGGAGTCATCATGCCTACATCACTTAAGACAAAAATTGGTCGCACAATCGGTAGCTCAGAGTCGCGCCGACTCGTTTTGGCCGACCAAATACCTGCTGTTGTTTACGGTCACGGCATGACACCAGTCAAGATCACAGTTGATCGCCGCGATCTGCGCGTTGCGCTGGCCGGTCCCGCAGGTGCGAACACAATTCTTGAACTCGAAGTCGGCGACGCAAAGTATCCGGCAATCATCAAAGAGATGCAGCGCGATCCAGTGAAGCGCGTGGTTCGCCATGTTGACTTCATGCAGATCTCGCTCACCGAATTGATCACGATGGACATTCCGGTCCACCTCAAGGGCACCGCTAAGGCAGTTTTGGCCGATGGCGGTTTGGTCGACGCAACCGTCAACACGATTCAAGTGCGTGCAACCGCGGCAAATATTCCGAACGAAATCTTGATCGACGTAACCAACATGGGCATGGAAGATGTAATCCATCTTTCAGAAATCGAATTGCCAGCGGGTGTCACCGCAGTTGGCGACCCAGATTTGGTAATCGTCACCGTGCTCACCACAAAGATCGAAGAAGTTGCGCCTGTTGTCGCTGCTCCGGTCGAGGGTGAAGCAGGCGCTGCTGCTCCTGCCGATGGTGCGACTCCTGCTGCAGGTGCTGCACCTGCGGGCGACGCCAAACCAACGGCGTAAAACTAAATGGTGCTGTTCGGTCGCGCGAAGCGACCTGAGCGACGCGGTGCTGAATTTGATTTTTTAATCGTCGGATTAGGCAACCCCGGCTCGAAATACTCACGCACGCGACACAACGTCGGCTTCGAAGCGATTGAACTTCTCGCAACTCGGCTCAACGCAACACTCAAAACGGGGCGTGACCACGCACTTTTCGCCGAAGTTAATACAACGACGAATACCCAGACCAGGCATCTGATGTTGGCGATGCCGACGACCTTCATGAACGAGTCTGGAAACGCGGTTGGTCCACTCGCCCGCCGTTACGCAATCAGCGATCCATTAAAAATAATTATCGTTCACGATGAGCTTGATTTGGAGCCCGGCATCGTGAAAATCAAATCTGGTGGTGGGCTCGCGGGTCACAACGGATTGCAGTCAATCAATCAACATCTTCAAACTCAAGATTTTTTGCGGGTGCGAATCGGAGTCGGAAAACCACCTTCCAAAGAACTAGGCGGAGACCATGTCTTGTCAAAGGTTCCGGCACATGAACGCGAATTACTCGACATCGCTGTGCAGGTTGCCGTGGATGCTGTGCAGCTGATCGTCGCCGAAGGTCTCGATGCCGCAATGCGCAAGATCAACGCACGCTAGGCGAAGCCGTATATGACCGCTCTCGGCGCCCTTGCGCCAACTCTTGGCTTTGAGCCGGCGATAAGCGCCGCACTCGGCGAACAAAGCGCATCGATAATTTGTGCCTATAACGCGTGGCCATTGCTGCTGGCGGGTCTTGTTCAGCGCACCGAAAATGAAATTGTCGTCGTCGCCACACCCACTGGGTTGATGGCCAATCAGTTGCGCGACGATCTAGTTGCTTTCTTGCCCGAGCGAGATGTTGCCCTGTTTCCCGCATGGGAGACCTTGCCGTTTGAACGCGTCAGCCCAAACTGTGAAACCATGGGTCGGCGCCTTGAAGTGTTGTGGCGCGTCAAAAATGACCCACCAAAAGTAATAATCACCGGTGTGCGCGCGTTGCTGCAGCATCTGAGCAATACGGTTGTCGAGCCGCTTGAAATAAAACTGCAATCGCAACTCGACACCGAAGAGCTGCTCGGCACACTGGCCAAGTTCGGATATCGGCGCGAAGAGATCGTCGAACATCGGGGAGAATTCGCCCGACGGGGCTCGATCATCGATGTGTTTCCGTCGACTAGTGACGCGCCGATTCGCATCGACCTGTGGGGCGACGAGGTCGACCGACTGACGACTTTCAACGTCAACGATCAACGCAGCACGGAAGATCTGCCGAGCGTGCGCATCTTTCCCGCACGAGAATTGATCATCAACGAAACAGTCGCCAAAAAAGCACGGGCGCTCATCGCCAAAGAACCATGGGGGCAAGAAAATTGGGATCGCATCGCCCAATCAATGACCTTCGACGGCATGGAGTCTTGG
>SYNW01000130.1 GCA_005805045.1 Actinomycetota bacterium | reverse complement strand
TTGAAGATGTTCAGTTCGGGTGCGCTCGTGATGCGCGACGGTCAACCATCTGTCGTCACCGACCCGTTTCGCGAACCTCGGCGTGCCACAGCGACCGTGTTCGCGCCAATTGGCACGCTGACAGACAAATTGCGGGTCGCTACTTTGCGCTGGCGGGTCATGCATCGCGACGCCCAGCGAATTTTGGGCAGTCAAGATATCTCGACCGTTGTTGCTTTGCGCAGTCTTGGCTTTTCATCAAAGATGATCGACCGATTTTTTCGACCACTGTTTGGTGGCATTCAACTTGACCCTGAATTACACACATCTCGTCGCATGTTTGAACTCATTTTTAAATATTTGAGCGAGGGTCAAAGTGCATTGCCGGCAAACGGCATGAGCGCCATACCTGAGCAAATGGCCAAGCACTTCGGCGTTGAAAATATTTTTCTCAACACGCGAGCAACAAACATCGAACCAGGTTTCGTGTCAACGGCGAACGCCCGAATCGAAACAAGTGCCGTGGTCGTGGCGACCGATCAACCGAGTGCCAGCGAACTTTTGCGTACCTCGGAGATCGCCTCGCGTGTTGTGGGCTGTGTCTACTTTTCGGCAGATTCACCACCGACGCACGAAAAATTCGTCGTGCTTGACGGCACTGGTCAAGGCCCAGTGTTGAACGCCGCAGTGCTGAGCAACATCGCGCCAAGTTACGCCCCAGCAGGCAAGCACCTGATCGTTGCCGCCCTGCCCGGCATCATCACGGGTGATCTTGAAGCAATGTCACGAGATCAACTACGCACATGGTGGGGGCCACAAGTCGACGGCTGGAGTCACATCAAGACATATCGCATAACTCACGCCGGGCCAGAACAACTGCCACCGTTTGATCCGAAGCAAAAAGTTTCACTTGGCAACGGCTTGTTTGTTTGCGGTGATCACCGCGACACCGGGTCGATTGAAGGTGCGCTTTACTCGGGTCGGCGTTGCGGTGAAGCAGTGCTCGCATCACTCGCCTAAAATCAAACCCATGATGACACCAAACACGAGCGCCCATGACACGAAGAACAAGATCGTTTCCGTAAGTAAATTGGTGTCGACCAGTCCAGAACAAATTTTTGAACTTCTCGCAAATCCCGCAATGCACGCCGTAATTGATGGTTCGGGTTCAGTGCTGGCGTCAAAGTCTTCTGCGCCACAGAGACTCTCGTTGAACGCAACTTTTGGAATGAGCATGAAAAAAGGCGCTCCTTACAAAATTACAAATACGGTCGTCGAGTTTGTTGAGGGCAAGCAAATCGCATGGCGCCACTTTGGTGGGCATGTTTGGCGATACATCCTCGAATCGACGCAAGGCGGCACGATGGTGACCGAGCAGTTCTCTTACGGCACTTCAAAATCACCCTTGATGCTCAAGTTGGCTGGTTATGTTCGCAACAACGAACGCGACATTCGTAAAACACTCGACAATTTGGCTGAATACTTCTCCGACAAAAAATAGGCTGGTTAGATGCAACTTCCGCAAGGTTTTGGTGCTTATGTTGCCAACATCGGCATTAAAGACACCTCGCAAGATCTGACCCTTGTAGTTGCCGAGAGTGTTTGCACTGCTGCAGGCGTGTTTACACAAAGCCGTTTTGCTGGCCCGAGTGTCGTTGTCAGTCGAGAGAACATCGCCGACAACTCGGCACGGGCCATTGTGGTGATTTCAAAAAATGCCAACGTTGCCACTGGTATTGAGGGCATGAGTAACGCACGCGAAGTTGTCAAAACTGTCGCCGCGAAAATTGGCTGCGCGTCAACTGACGTATTGATCGCGTCAACCGGCGTTATCGGTCGTCAGTATCCGATGCAAAATGTACGCAAGGGTTTGACAGCGGTACCAAACAAGTTTGAAGACACTTCTGTCGAAGATGTCGCCCGGGGCATCATGACCACCGACACGGTGCACAAAACCGCCGAAGCAACTGTGTCTGACTCATCGGCACGCATAGTTGGCGTGGCCAAAGGTGTCGGCATGATCGAACCCAATATGGCGACTCTGATCACGATGATGTTCACTGATGCGATGATCGCAAAAACTGATCTTGATCAAATCTTTCGACGAGTAATTGATAAAACTTTTAATTGCGTATCGGTCGATACAGATACGTCAACAAGTGACACGGCGATTATTTTGGCGAGTGGCAAGGCCGGCGCAGTCGACGCCGAGTTGTTTGAAGCGGCGCTTTACGACGTTGCGTTGTCGCTGACAAAGCAAGTTGCCCGCGACGGTGAAGGCGCCGAAAAACTGATCGAAGTGTGCGTCGACGGTGCGCGAGACGTGCGTCAAGCCAAACTTGTGGCAAAATCAATCGTCAATTCGCCACTGGTCAAGACTGCCGTGCACGGCGCAGACCCGAACTGGGGTCGTGTGGCGATGGCCGTCGGCAAATGCAGCGATGAGCACGACATTGACGAATCAAAAGTCGTGATTCGCTTTGGCACCCAAGAGGTCTACCCGACTTTTGTTGACGCCTCTGGGCTTGACGCGCTGAGCAAATATATGCGCAGCGACACCGTGCTGATTCATGTCACGCTCAGTACCGGCGAAGCCGATTGCACCGTGTGGGGCTGCGATCTGACCGACGGCTACATTCGCATCAACGCCGACTACACGACGTAATTTTTCAGCAGTACTGGTTGATCCAGTTCAAGATACTTGGGCGGTAAGTGAGAACTGATTTGTATTGTGCGACATCGTCAGGAAGACGCTCGAGCAGTGTGCGTGTATTTTGGGCGATTTCTTTGCTGCGCTGAACATAATCAACCAACGGCTGTTGATATCCACGAATTGTAAACAGAATGCCCTTTGTTTTTGGCAGTCGGCGCAACGTCTGGCGCTCCATGCGGATCCATAACTCTTCGGGCTGTTTGACGAGCGGGGCTGTGGGTATCTTCGGTTGAAACAGTGCGGGGTGATCTTGAATGATCCAGTTCGAGCGCCAAACTGGCTTGTCGACGGCGATGCGCTGAAAATATGTATTGGTCGCGGCGCCAACATGCTCGGCGTACTTGGCGACAGGTGCATGAATCGCGAGCATATTTTTGCCCATTTTTTCAGAAAGCATCCATCGACTCGGCGCACAAAGAACGGCGGCTGTTAACAGCATTTGTTCGGTTCCATCTTGCGACTTGATGGGCTGTAAAACCACAAGATCATCAGCAACCAGCAAACTCGCCTCGACTAGCGCATCGATGCCAGTGCTCGATGAATCGACGCCCACCCACTGACTGACCAGCATTGCCGCTTCTTGCGCGGCATCGTCGCCACCCGGCAACATGCTGACGACTTCGTTACGACGAGTTGTCAAAAGTTTTTTCTTTAAATCGATTGTCAATTCAGTTTCTGCATCTCGAGGCAACCAGTTTGTGAGATCAAGCGGCCAAATGCCGAGACGATGTCGAAAATTTTCACCAGCGATTTGCGGCAAAATCTGCTCGGGTATCGGCATCGCTTTGAACGACGCAGCCTCAGTAACGGGCGTCTCGTCGAACGGCGTAAATGGATGACGGTGAAGAACGTGGATACCAGCCACGAAAATTATCTATTCGTCACTTCGGCGGCATGCGTATGCCGCCGTCGACGCGAATCGACTCGGCATTCATGTAACTATTCGTGATGCACTCGACGACCATTGACGCGAGTTCGTCTGGTGCGCCAAGTCGATGCGGAAACAGAACACCCTTTTCGAGGTTTGCCTTGAAGTTTTCGCTCGCTTCGCCTTGACCATAGATAGGGGTGTCGATCAACCCGGGTGCAACCGTATTTACGCGGATGCCGATTGCCGACAGATCGCGAGCGATCGGCAACGTCATGCCAACTACTCCACCCTTCGACGCCGAGTAAGAGGCTTGACCAATTTGACCGTCGTAAGCGGCAACTGATGCAATGTTGACGATTGCTCCACGCTCGCCATGCTCAAGAGGTTCGGTAGTGCTAATTGCCGTGCCGACGATGCGAATGCAGTCGAATGAACCGACCAAGTTGATCGCAATAACTTTTTTGAATGCATCGAGGTTGGCTGCCGACTCGTAACTGCCATCTTTGCCGACAGTGCGTTGCGCCCAACCGATGCCGGCCGAGTTCACCAAAACACGAACTGGGCCCATTGACTTGGCCATCTCGGTGGCGTTGATTATGTCTTGCGTATTGGTCACATCAACTTTGCAGTATGCGCCACCGATTTCTTTAGCGAGGGCCTTGCCTTTTTCTTCTTGCACATCGGCCACGACGACTTTTGCTCCGCGAGCGGCCAGCATCCGTGACACTGCTGCTCCGATACCTGATGCTCCGCCTGTAACTATTGCGCTTACATTTTTAATGTCCATGCATGCAGACTACGCAAATCTTGAGTGTGCGAGCAACTTGGGTAAGTGTTAGTTAGCGCGAAGCGATGCGGCGACCGCTAGTTGATCGACGAGTTCGTTCATCGGTTCGCCGTCGTGGGCTTTGACCCATCTGAACGAGACATCGTCACGACTGTTGACCAGTTCGATTAGCGGCTCCCATAAGTCGCGATTGGCCACCAGCTGACGCTGTGAGTTTTTCCAACCGCGTCGCTGCCAGCCCATCCACCACTTGTCACGAAAACAATGCACGACATATGTGCTGTCTGAAACTATTTCAATCGGTTCATGAAAATCGCTGTACGTGCGCAGAGCGTTGATCACGGCGAGCAACTCCATCCGCTGATTAGTCGTCTTGGGTTCGCTGCCAAAACCGCATGGCTCGCCAGTTGGCGCAACAGCCCACGCCCAACCACCGGGGCCTGGGTTTCCCGAACAAGCGCCGTCGGTGTAGATAACGATTGACATTCCTTTAATACTTGCGCAAACTTAAGGTGAATGGCGACATACATCTTTGCGATGTCGAAATTTTCTGCGAGACTAGCCATGTGCTGTTTGACGGATCAATACATCAACTGCCAGACACCGACCCAGGCGAAACAGAAGAATGGCTCGATTCGCTTGACGCGGTGGTCGAAGTGCAGGGCAAAACTCGTGCGCGATATTTGTTGTCGCGACTTTTAGAGCGTGCGCGCGCGAGTCAAGTGAGTTTTCCGGCGACTGTTTCGACGCCATACATCAACAGCATTTCAACCGAATACGAACCGTGGTTTCCGGGCGACGAACATCTCGAGCGAAGAATTCGTGCCTATATTCGTTGGAACGCCGCAGTCATGGTCGTGCGTGCGAACACGAAAGCCGAAGG
>SYNW01000017.1 GCA_005805045.1 Actinomycetota bacterium | reverse complement strand
GTGAATGTTGACATTGCTTCTGCGGCCAACAACCTGCAGTGGTTTGCCGAAACGATCGACAAGATTTATGGCCAAGTGGCACCGGTTCCGCGCGATGCAGTGGCGTTGATTGAACGTGAACCCCTTGGTGTTGTCGGTGCAGTCGTGCCATGGAACTATCCGTTGATTATTTCTTCATGGAAGGTCGGCGCCGCATTGGCTGGCGGAAACTCGGTCGTGCTCAAACCAGCAGAGCAGTCACCCTTGTCGGCGTTGCTGTTTGCCGAACTTGGTTCTCGAGCAGGTTTGCCAGACGGCGTATTCAATGTCGTGCCTGGTTTTGGTCCGACGGCTGGTGCCGCACTCGGCCGACATATGGATGTCGACAAACTTGCTTTCACCGGGTCTACAGAGGTGGGTCGATACTTTTTGACGTACGCGGCGGAAAGCAACGGCAAACCTGTTTCGCTTGAACTTGGTGGCAAGACGCCACAAATTGTGTTGAGTGACTGCGCAGATCTTGACGCCGCGGCATCGTCGATTGCCTGGGGTGTTTTCTATAACTCCGGACAAACATGTCATGCCGGCACTCGGTTGGTTGTCGAAAAAGCAGTTGAGGATGAGTTGCTTGAGAAAATCACAAACGTCGGCAAGGCGATTCAACCTGGTGATCCATATGATCCGGCGACGGCGATGGGCACGATAGTTGACAAGACACAATTCGAGCGCGTGCTCGGCTATATCGATATCGGCAAGAAAGAAGGCGCAAAAGTCTTCTCGGGTGGAGATTGCGTCGAGCCGGTCAAAGGTGGAGTATTTATTCCGCCAACCGTGTTTCGAAATGTCAAACCAGGTATGCGCATCGAACGCGAAGAAATCTTCGGACCAGTGTTGGCATCGATTGCGGTTGAGGGTGCCGAGGAAGCCGTGCGCGTCGCCAATGACACGCAATATGGTTTGGCATCGGCCGTTTGGACTCGCGACATCACCAAAGCCCACCGCATCGCACGCAAATTGCGCACGGGCACCGTTTGGGTTAATACTTTCGACAAGGGTTCGATCACGACACCTTTCGGCGGATTCAAACAATCTGGCACTGGTCGAGATCGCTCGATGCATTCGATAGAGGGTTACACGAACTTGAAGACGACTTGGATTCAACTATGAGCAGCACAATCACACCACGCAGTTGCGGCTTTATTGGACTCGGACATCTCGGCGTTTATTTGGCGGCAAGTTTGATTCGTGCGGGTCACAATGTGACGATCAATGATCTGAACAAGTCGCTTGGCGACGGACTCCTTGCCAAGGGTGCGAAATGGGCGAGTAGCGCCAAAGAAGTTGCCCAAAGTTCTGAAGTTGTCTTTACTTGTTTGCCTTCACCAGGCGCGATCGACGCCGTGGTCAACGGTGATAGCGGCGTATTTTCAGGTTTAGCCAAAGGTGCAACTTGGATCGATATGAGCACCAACGACCGCAGTGAGACATTGCGACTCGGTGAAATCGCGACGAAATTGGGCTTCAACACTCTTGAATCGCCCGTGACCGGCGGCGTACATAAGGCAGCCGAAGGTGACATAACTGTTTTAGTTGGTGGCGACCCAAAAATATTTGCAGCACACAAAGATCTTCTTGAAGCGATGGGCAAGCCAGTTATTTATGTCGGCGAACTTGGCAGCGCAGCGGTGATCAAAGTGATCACGAACATGCTTGCTTTCATCCATCTCGTGGCCTGCGGCGAGGCGTTGATGCTGGCGAAAAAAGGCGGCATCGATCTTGGCATTGCATACGAAGTGATCAAGAACAGTTCTGGCAACAGTTTCGTGCACGAGACCGAAGGACAAGTGATTCTCAACGGTAGTTACGACATTGGTTTCACGATGGATCTTGCACTCAAAGACATGGGATTTGCCATGGAGTATGGTCGCAAGCTCGGTGTACCCCTTGATGTGGCGAGCACCGTGCAACAAGCCTTTGTGCGTGCGAAGTCACAATACGGTGGAGAAGTGTGGTCGACACAAGTCGTCAAACTTCTTGAAGATGCACTTGGCACTGATCTGCGTGCGCCTGGGTTTCCAGCCAGGTTGCAATAGCATTTAAATCATGACGATCGAGCAACAGGCTCGTTTAGATTTAGCGGTTGCCTTTCGCTCGGCGGCGCGATTGAACATGCATGAAGCAGTCGCTAATCATTTCAGCGTCGCAATTTCTGATGACGGTCAGAAGTTTCTGATTAATCCTGCGGGTCGGCACTTTTCACGAATGCGGGCAAGTGATTTGGTGCTGGTTGACATGAACTCAGAAGATTTTGGAATCGAGGTTGGTCAAGATGTCGATCCGACCGCGATCAACCTGCACGGACAGATTCATAAGTTGGTGCCCGACGCCAGGTGTGTGTTGCATACGCATATGCCTTACACGACCGCGTTGGCGTGTCTGCAAGGTTTCGAATATTTGATGCTCGACCAAAACGCCTGTCGTTTTTTTAATCGAATCGCCTATGACCGCGACTATGCGGGCATGGCTCTGGAGACCACCGAGGGAGAGCGAGTCGCCAAAATCTTGGGTAAATCGTGCAGCGTTTTGTTTTTGGCGAATCACGGTGTGATCGTCGTTGGCAAGTCGGTGGCCGATACTTTTGACGAACTTTATTATCTTGAAAAAGCCTCGCAACTGCAAGTTCTGGCAATGTCGACTGGACGCAAACTTCAGTTGATACCCAACGAGACTGCCGCAATGGTTTGCAAACAATGGCTAGAGTACCCGAATGTTGGCGAGCATCACTTCGCGGCATTGACCGAAATTCTTGATCAAGAATCTTGTGATTTTCGAAACTAAAAAGTCTGAAAGGTGAAATTAGTGAAAGCAGCAGTTTGTCGCGAGTTCGGTAAGCCACTCGTAATTGAAGAAGTCAATTTGGCCAAGCCCCAAGCCGGTGAGATGCGCGTGAAGATTTCGGCAACGGCGATTTGCCATAGCGATATTTCATACGCCGACGGGGCATGGGGTGGCACGCTGCCAGCTGTTTATGGTCACGAGAGTGTCGGCATCGTCGAAGAAGTCGGCGCAGGTGCATCACGAGTCAAAGTTGGCGATCGAGTCATAGTCACGCTGATTCGTTCTTGTGGTCACTGTCGTGGATGCTCGCGCGGAATGCCGGTGACTTGCGAAACTTCGTTTCCGCTAGATGCCAAAAGTCCGCTGACTTCTAAATCGGGCGAGTCAATCGTGCAGGCGATGCGTACGGGAAGTTTCGCCGAATATGTCGTCGTTCACGAGTCGCAAGTTGTTGTGATCTCGAAAGATATTGAATCAGCCAGTGCGTCGTTGTTGGCGTGTGGTGTGATTACCGGTTTTGGGGCCGTAACCAACACGGCCAAAGTCGAGGCAGGCAGTCATGTCGTTGTGATCGGCGCAGGTGGCGTTGGTTTGAATGCGGTGCAGGGTGCCCGTGTGAGTGGTGCGCGGTCGATTGTTGCAGTCGATCTTTCAGATTCGAAACTTGAAGCCGCAAAGCAATTTGGTGCAACTCATGGCATCAACTCAAGCAAAGAAGATGTCGCCAAGCGCGTGCAAGATATAACTGACGGTCGAGGCGCGGATTATGTATTCGTAACCGTCGGAGCCAAACAAGCCTTTGATTCGTCATATGGTTTGCTCGCAAAGTCGGGCACGGTTGTTCTAGTTGGCATGCCCGCAAATGGCGTGATGTCTGAAATCGACCCAGGCACCATGGCGGCTTATAGTCAAAATATTCTCGGCTCAAAGATGGGCTCGGCGCAAATTCAAGTTGATATTCCAAACTTGATTTCGCTCTATGAGCAGGGTCTTCTGAAACTAGATGAACTCGTCACCAAGACGTACAATTTAGAAGAGATCAACGAGGCGATCGCGGCTGTAAAACGTGGCGATGCCTTGCGCAATGTGATCGTTTTTTAAAACCCAGATAGGCGGCGTAATGAAGATCGAGAAACTACAGACTTTCGTGGTCGGTAATCCACCGCCGCGCACGGGCGGTCGCTACTTCATTTTCGTGAAACTGACCACCGATACGGGCGTTACCGGTGTCGGCGAAATTTATACGGCGACTTATTCGCCGCAAATCGTGTGCAAAGTCGCCGAAGATATGTTCGCTCGTTACGTTTTTGGCACCGATCCATTTCACATCGAAAAAATGTGGCGACGAACTTATGGTTCAGGCTTTGCGCACCGACCAGATTTCAGCACGGCTGGTGTCGTTAGCGGTCTTGAAATGGCGATGTGGGATATTTGCGGCAAAGACACCGGCAAACCTGTTTATGAACTGTTAGGCGGCCAGATTCATGATCGTTTGCGTTGCTACACATATTTGTATCCACCGCATGAGTTTGATGCACACTCTGATCATCCGCTTTATAGCGACCCAGAGCTTGCCGCCGAGGCCGCCGTGCGCGAAGTCGAGCGCGGTTTTACCGCGGTCAAACTCGATCCTGCTGGCCCTTATTCGGTTTATGACGGACGACAGCCTTCGCTGGCGACAATTGATCGCAGTGTGCGAATGGTCGCAGCGATTCGCAAAGCAGTCGGCAATCGCGCCGATATTTTGTTCGGCACGCACGGTCAGTTCACCGCCTCGGGCGCGATTCGTTTGGCAAAGCAACTCGAGCCATATGACCCGATGTGGTTTGAAGAGCCGATTCCACCTGATGCACCAGAAGAAATGGCCAAGGTTGCCGCGCACACGAGCATTCCGATTGCCACTGGCGAGCGACTCACTTCGAAGTACGAGTTCGCACATTTGTTGCGCGTCGGTGGCGCATCGATTATTCAACTGGCTACTGGTCGGTGCGGCGGCATTCTCGAAGGCAAAAAAATTGCTTCAATCGCCGAAACGTATCATGCGCAGATTGCGCCACATCTTTATTGCGGGCCAATTGAAGGCGCCGCGAATATTCAGTTGAGTACTTGCACGCCGAACTTCTTGATTCTTGAAAGCATCCAAGACTGGGGTGGTTTCCACGCCAAGATTTTGAAGAAACCGATTCAGTTCGAAAACGGTTACGTGATTCCATCCAAAGAACCAGGTCTCGGGGTTGAGTTGAACGAAGAAGTTGCGCTCGCGCACCCGTATACGGGCACCGACTTGCATCTCAACGAGCGTCAGACACCGGCCGACTTGAGCTGAGACAGCAAAAATCCTCAGTTCGTCTCACGTCTCAAATTTGTGAGAAACTCTGACCGGTGAATTCTTCGGTGCCGACACGGGGAATCCGAACCAGCGAACTTCTTGCGATACGACCATTTCGCCTCTTATGGATAAACAGCTTCTTGTTCATCTTGGTGCAGAGCACCCAGCGCTTTGCGTTTGTTTGGCTGGCACTTGAACTCGGCGCAAAATCCGACATCAGTGGGTTGATTCTTTTTGTGATGGGAATTCCGGTATTGCTGATTTCCTTGCCTGTTGGGGTGATGAGCGACCACATGAATCGGCGTACGTTGCTGATGGTCAGTCAACTTGGTGCGTTGGCGATAACGACCGCGATTGCCGTGATGGTCACGACCAAACAGATGACGATCAACTGGGCGATAATCGGTTCGTTTATTGCCGGGATATTTATCGCCATCGGCTCGCCGGTTCGCTCGGCGATTGTGCCGTCTGTCGTGCCAAGAGAAAAGCTTGTTGGTGCAATCGCAGTCAACACGATCGGAAACAATCTTGGGTTGATTATTGGCCCGGTCATGGCTGGTCCGGCGATTGCAATTTGGGGGATTGAAGGTGCATTCTGGATTCAGGCATTGCTCAACTTGTTCGGGTTTTTTACCCTGATTAAGTTGCAATTGCCGGCAAGTTTGAACACAGAGCGACGACGGCTGCGAGAAGAAATATTTGGCGGTTTGAGTTTTATTCGTGGGCACAAAGAAGTTCGAGCCTTCTATGTTTTGCTCTGTGGTTCAATTCTGTTGATGATGTCGCCATGGATAGTTTTGGGTCCACAAATTGCAAAAGAACAGGCTGGTGCATCTGGTAGCCAGACGACATATATGTTCGCGATGCTTGGCGTGGGTCAATTCGTTACCTCGATCGCAATCTTGCGGTATAACCACAAGATGATTCAAAAAGGTATGTGGTTCATGGTGGCTTTGTGTTGGGGCAGTTCATCGCAAATCATCCTTGGGCAGTCGAGTTCTATTTTGATGATGAGCCTGATGCTCTTTGTCTGGGGACTGTGTGGTGGCTTTTATATGAACTTGAGCCAGACGCTGATTCAGAACAACACGCCGCCACAGGTAATGGGTCGAGTAATGGCGATTCATTCGCTGATATTTTCTGGCCTTGCGCCGTTTGGTGCTTTAGCCGTGGGCATTATCGCCCGGAATATTGATTCTGCGCCCACATCTTTTTCAGTTATGGGCTTGTTGATGTTGGTGATGGCGGTTTACTACTTGGTCACAAAGAAAAATCTGCGTGCGATGTCGTAATTGCTCGCCGCAATCGCATGATCACGAGAAGAATTTTTAGCTGGCCACAACCCGAATAAATTGCGGGGTGTTGGCAGCAAAACCATTTTGTAACGCTGCCGCCAATTGCTGTGGCGTCGTCACTTCACTCGTGTTCCAGCCAAAACCTTTGGCGATTGCAACCGGGTCATGCGAAGAAACATCGACACCCATTGGCGGCGCGTTGACGTCGTCGAACGAATCGCGGATTTGTTCGTAGCCGCGGTTGTCCCATAACAGCAAGACGATTTTGCTGTTCAGATCTCTGGCCGCCGCCATTTCTGCCACGGTAAACAACCAGCCGCCGTCGCCGACAATTGCCAAAACTGGTCTGTCTGGCGCGGCGATACCTGCGCCAATTGCCATCGGCAGCGCGCAACCGAGCGTGCCAAAACCATATGGTGCCAGCCACGAGCGTGGCTGCGTTGCGGGCAACCACCAGTGTGCGCTGTAGGCAAGTTGAGTCGAGTCAAGTGCGACTATCGCATTGTTCGGCAAATTGTCTTCGATTGCCTGTAGCCACGGCACGAATTTGGCGTTGGTTTTTGTTCGTGCGTGTTCGCGCCAAGTTTTGGCTCGAGTCTGACCAGTTTGTGGTTTTCGTTTTGTGATTTTGGTGGTTAGTTCGCGCAGTGTGACGGCTGCATCGCCAACGAGTGCAACGGTTGGCAATGTGCGTCGAGAAATTTGTGCTTGATCGATGTCGATGCGCACGACTTTGCCTGCGAAATTCAACGCACGACCGTTGTTATAGAGGTCGGTATCTGAAAGTTCTGTGCCAACGACGACGACGAGATCAGCCGACTCGACATCGCGTTGCACGCGGCCGAACACAAGAGAGTTGCCGGCGCACAACTCGTGAGTTGACGACATCACACCTTTGGCGTTGCCAGTCAGCAGAACTGGTGCATCAAGGGACTGGGCGAACGCGCCGAGTTCGAGACCTGCGTTAACGCAACCGCCGCCCGCGATCACGACTGGCTGTTGCGCTGAGTTGATGAGTTCGACAGCCCGCGCAACTTCGCTCGGTGACGCAGTCGGTTTTGCTGCGACAAGTTTCTTGCGCGTAAATCTCGAACATGGCTGGGCAAGCACATCCATTGGAATCGCAATATGCACGGGTCGTGGTCGTGAAGAAGAAAAGACATTGAACGCTCGCTCGATGAGCGCTGGCAGTTGTTCTGGTTGCGTAACGATTTCACTGAAAGCACAAACAGAATCGGCAATTTTCGCTTGATCGGGCAAGTCATGCAACGGTCCGAAACTCTTGCCCAGAGCATCGGTTGGCGTTGTCGAGGCGAGCACGAGCATCGGTCGTGAATCGTGAAACGCTTGGGCGATTGGGGTCAACGAATTGGTGACGCCTGGGCCGCTGATTAATACGCACACGCCCGGTCGGCCAGAAATGATCGACCAACCGTCGGCCATGAACCCAGCGCCCTGTTCGTGACGTGGTGAAATCGCGCGTACGCCCGAGCGATGCAGGCCACGATAGAGCTCGATGTTGTGCACACCCGGTATGCCGAACACAACATCGACGCCGTATTCACGGGCGAGCAAATCGATGATTGCTTCACCGACGCGAAGTTGGTTGTCTGTCATTTGTTACTTGTTTTCTGAGCAGAGTTTTTCGGCGAGTTTTCGAATTCTGACACATGCTTCACGCAAGACCTTTGAATCAACGGTTAATGCGATGCGAATATGACCTGCGCCTCCTTTGCCGAAACTTTCACCAGGCATCACACTCACATTCTCTTGGCGCAACAACTGCCAGGCGAAATCTTCGCCCGTAAGTTTTGTGCGTCGCACATCAAGCATGATGAACATGCCACCTTCGGGCATGCGTGCGGTGATTGCTTGCGAACCGATGAAGGCTTCGATCAGAGTTTCGGCACGCTCACGAAACGAAAGTCGCAGTCGTTCGACCTCGGGGTGTTTTTCGTTTAGAGCAACGGCTAGGGCATCTTCAATAAATGGTTGTGAGCCAAACAACATTGCTTCGGCGACGAGCACTAGGCGAGGGGTGACATCTGGATGCGATGCAACCCAGCCAGCGCGAAAACCTGGCAGGGCGTGTGATTTTGAAATTGATGACACAGCCAAAGTGCGATGTCGTAGGTGCGGTCGATCAAATGGCGAGCAAAAAGGTACATCGAATGTCATGTCGGCGTAAACCTCGTCGCAGATGATCCATAAATCGTGGCGTTCGCAGACTGCGCCGATTTCGTCAATTTCTTTTTCGGTCAGCACGGCGCCCGTCGGGTTACTCGGCGTGTTTAAGAGTAGAACTCGCGTGCGTTTTGTGATCGCGCGTTCGATCGCCTCGGCGGTGACATGAAAATTATCTTCGGGTCGCGTTGCAACTGGCACAAAAGTTGCGCCAGATGCAGCGACCAAACCTTCGTATGTTGCGTAATACGGGTCGGGCACCAAAACTTCGTCACCAGCCTGCACCAGAGTTAGCAGTGCAGTGCACAAACCATTTTGTGTGCCAGCCGTAAACAGAACTTGTTCTGGCATAACCGGCACACCCGAGCGTTGCGTGAGGTGATTGGCGATCGCGATCAATGTTTGCGGTTCGCCTTGACCGTGCGCGTATCGCGTACGACCAGTGCGCATCGCTAAAGCCGCGGTGTCGAGCACACTTGCTGGTGGCGGCAAATCTGGCTCGCCAATTGATAAAAGTATTATCGGCTCGCCCAAACTTGCCCGACGCAAACCTTCTGCATGGACCGCCCACTTGGCGGCACCTAATCCGCTTAAACGATCAGAGATTGGCGCGAACTTCATAACTCTCTAATCTACGATTATCAAGCCAACAAAAAATTGTTGCCTGAAAGTGCCGAGCATTGGTGGAGCTGGGGGGAATCGAACCCCCGTCCATCAGCCGTTGAGCGCCCGTGATACGACTATTCCCACATTGTCGCTACGCAGCAACGCCGGCGGGTCGGTTACAAGTGCACTAGGTACACGAGTCGCGGCACAACTTTCTGTACGGTCATCGATCTTTCTCGACGTCATCGGTCTTTCCCAATGTCATTCCCCGCTTCTGTTGCCGGGCTGCGGTGAATTGGCCCCGTGCGACCTTGCGGCTCACGGTTGCTCTCTGCCACT
>SYNW01000129.1 GCA_005805045.1 Actinomycetota bacterium | reverse complement strand
TGTTGAGCCATGATCTTTGTAAGCGGCGATTGTGCGCTGGGCAATGCGCATTTGATGAATCTCATCTGCACCATCGGCAAAGCGACTCCAACGGGCTTGTTGCAACATGTGCGCCAGTGGTGTGTCGGTTGAATAGCCGAGCGCACCATGCACCTGAATTGCACGATCGATGATTCTCCACAAACTATTGGCGACGAAGTGTTTTGCCATTGAAACTTCAGATGTGAAACTCTGACCGTTTTCAATTTTGTATGCAGCATGCAAGACCATCAACTTGCATTGGTAAAGCTCCATTGATGAGTCGGCGATCAACCATTGAATACCCTGTTTCTCGGCAAGCACCGAGCCGTGCGAATAGCGCTTCAGCGCACGATCAACCATCATGTCAAGGGCAATCTCTGCTTGACCGATCCAGCGCATGCAATGTGCGAGTCGGGCTGGTCCGAGGCGATATTGACCCAGCAAATGACCTTGCCCTCGCCCACCCAACATATTTTTCGCCGACACTCGAAGGTCTTGGATCAAAATCTCGCAATGATTGTGACCGCCCGACATGGTTTCAACATCTCGTACGATGTTGAAACCCTCGCTGGGTATATCAACGATGAAGCACGAGTTCGCGGCTTGGGGCAGATCAGGATTGTCTTCGGTGCGCGCGACCAACAGCGCAAACTGCGCACCACGCGCCCCCGATATAAACCACTTGTGTCCGTTGACCACCCATTCATCGCCGTCTTGATACGCCTGAGTTTTTATCAGGGTCGGGTCGCTGCCGGCGACTTCTGGCTCGGTCATCGCAAAGCAACTTCGCGCCGTGCCATTGCATAGCGGACGCAAATATTTCTCTTTTTGCTCATCTGTCGCCCAATGCAGCAAAGTGTGTTGGTTGCCTTCATCGGGTGCCTGAGCATTCAAAACGAACGGGCCGATGCTCACTTTGGCGGCCTCGGCAGAAACAGCCGCCATAGCCGTTGGACCAAGACCCATGCCACCCCATTCGGCAGGCATATGCGGCAGCCATAAATTCCATTGCTCCCGTGCGGACCCGCGCAATTTGACGATCGTGCGCACAACTTCACTGCGATCTTTCTGATCGATTGCGTCCCATTGCGGACGAACCTCGGTGTCCATAAATTCGCGCACCTTGAGGCGAACTTTTTCTACTTCTGGCGTAAAAGTAAAATCAATCAAGACAAATGTTCTCCTTCCATTAGTTTGTCAGACTTGTGTCACAAAACCACTACCAGTCTCGGCCACAAAGATACCCCCTAGCCTGAAATGGGTGCAGGCAAAAGACCGTAATCTTCGCAAATGGGATCGCCAAGATTTGCCAAAAGGTGCAGAAAAAGTTGAAGCGGTGCGCGAAATGTTCGACGCGATCGCGCCAAGGTACGACTTCGTAAATCGTCTGATGACGTTTCGACTCGATGTGCGTTGGCGCAAACGCACTATTCGCGCACTCAACTTGCCAAAGGGCTCGAGGGTGCTGGATCTGGCGAGTGGCACCGGCGACTTGTGTATCGAACTTGAAAAAAACGACTATCTGCCGATCTCCATGGACTTGTCTTTTGGGATGTTGAGCGCAGATCGAAGCGGAGCCCCGAGAACTCAGGTCGATATCTTGAAACTGCCGATACCCAATGCAAGTGTTGATGGCATCACCTGCGGTTTTGCTTTGCGCAACCTAGAGAATTTGCAATTATTCTTCATCGAACTTGCACGAGTCACGCGTCGTGGCGGACGAATTGCCTTGCTCGATGTGAGCCTGCCAACGAACCGGTTGGTTCGTTTCGGCAACGGCATCTACTTTGGCAAAATAGTGCCGATTATCGGTGGGTTGCTTTCTGACCGAGCCGCGTACAAATATCTGCCGAGAAGCGTCGCCTATTTGCCCCCACCCGCTGAGTTGCTTTCGATGCTCAAGCAAACTGGTTTCGCCGATGCAACCCACCAGCAACTTTCGGGCGGACTCACACAGCTAATAGTTGCGACACGAAACTAGATGCGATCAACAACCAGATTGCTTTCGACGGTCACTGACCAGCCCGTTGACCTCAATGATTTCGCGGGCGACTCAGGTTACTTGTTCGTGCGCGACGGCATCGGCGTCGCCGGTCGGGGCGTAGCGGCGCGCGTTGGCCGTGAAGAAGTCGAGTCAGTATTGCAAGAAATAGACGACTCGAACTCGAGCGGCATCGACGGCGCCGGACCAATCGCCATCGGGTGCATCCCGTTCATCAGCTCTGCTGAGCATGATTTTGTTTTGCCAAAAATTGTCGTCGGCAAAACAGAATCGGGTCAACAGTGGGTAACGCAAATTGACGACTCACGCTTTGATTTTGTGCCGCCTGCGAAAACAAAGCCGGTGGCCGCGTCGTTTTCGGTGAATCACGGTGTTCCCATTGAGAATTATCTTGAGGCTGTTCGACTTACTGCCAAAGCCGTGGGCGAAAATCGACTGGCCAAAGCAGTCATCGCCCGGGACATTTTTGTAACCACCGACAAAAGTTTCGACATCGCCGCGATTATGCAACGGCTGAAGGCGTCATTCGGATCAAGCTACAGATACTCGGTGGATGGTTTTATTGGCGCATCACCTGAACTCTTGATCGCCGTGAGCGGCAATCAAGTTTCAAGCCATCCGCTTGCAGGCACCGCCCCGCGCACCGGCAATGCGGCCGCAGATCAAATAATTGCTGAGACTTTGATCGCCAGTACAAAAAACCAGTTAGAACATCGCATCGTGATTGATATGGTCCATGACACTTTGTTGCCGTGGTGCTCATATCTAGATTGGCAAGCCGAGCCATCCATCGTTGCGGTCGCCAATGTGCAACATCTGGGTACTGAGATCTCTGGGCAACTCAGTGAACCTCGACCGAGCGTGCTCGAACTTGCTTATGCGCTCTCACCCACCCCGGCACTTGGCGGCGCACCCCGCGATGCGGCTCTTGCACAGATTGCACTGGTAGAAGGTATGTCTCGGGGACGCTATGGCGGCGCAGTTGGCTATTTCAACAAGCATGGAGACGGCAGATTTGCAGTAGCGATTCGATGCGCCGAGTTTGACCAGGACAGAACAACCGCACGTTTGTTCGCAGGTGGAGGCATTGTCGCTGACAGCGAGCCAGCGAGCGAACTCGCCGAGACTCAGGCGAAATTTCAGGCGATGTTGGCCGCCTTGATTCGACCGTGAGTATTCTGCAAAATTAAATTCTTGGCAACGCTGCCGAGACCATCTGATTTATCCGCTCGTGCACCTGAACATTTTCATAGCGATCAGTTGACACTCGAATCAAAAACGGGCCGTGCTGATTGACTGCCTCGGCAAACGCATCGAGATTTGAGATCGTCTCGGCAGGTATCTGATGGGCTTTTGCCAGCATAGTTATATCAACTTTGTGGGGCGTACCAAAAATCTTTTC
>SYNW01000128.1 GCA_005805045.1 Actinomycetota bacterium | reverse complement strand
AGCCCGAACCCCCATCGGCAAACTGAGTGGCGCGCTCGCATCGTTTAGTGCCGCTGAACTCGGTGGCGTTGCAATCGCAGAAGCACTAAAGCGTGCTGGTGTCGCCCCACACGAAGTTGAACACGTGATCATGGGGCAAGTTTTGATGGCAGGACAAGGTCAGGTGCCGTCGCGACAAGCCGCCGCCAAGGCCGGCATTCCGATGAATGTGCCGAGTGTCAACATCAACAAAGTTTGTTTGTCGGGCTTGAATTCGATTTATCTGGCCGACCAAATGATTGCTAACGGCGAGGCGGACATCGTCGTCGCGGGTGGAATGGAAAGCATGACGAATGCGCCGTATCTGGCAATGGGCGCACGCGGTGGTTTTCGATTCGGTGACGTGCAACTACTCGATGCAATTCAACGCGACGGTTTGTGGTGCGCATTCGATGCTTGCCTGATGGGCCTTGGCACCGAGCGCTATGCCGCTGGCGAAATTAGTCGCGACGCACAAGACGATTTAGCGATGAAGAGCAATCAACGCGCTGCGGCTGCAATCGCTGCAGGACGACTCGCAGACGAGATTGTGCCGATCAGTATTCCCCAACGCAAGGGCGACCCGATTGTGATTAGCAACGACGAAGGAGTTCGTGCTTCAACAACAATGGAGTCACTCGCGTCGTTGAAGCCAGCGTTTGATAAAACCGGCACGGTCACGGCCGGCAATGCAAGTCAAATTAGTGACGCTGGATCGGCAATTGTCATGATGTCAAAACGTGCCGCCGAAAAGCGTGGCGTCAAACCACTTGGAGAATTTGTTTCATACGGCATGGTTGCCGGCCCCGATAACGCTTCGTTGTTGCACCAACCAAGTCGCAGCATCATCAAAGCGCTCGAGCGAGTCGGTAAAAAAGTTTCTGATGTTGATCTCTTTGAAATCAACGAAGCGTTTGCCGCCGTCGGCATCGCCTCGATGCGCGACCTTGGGATTACCGACGAAATCGTCAACGTCAACGGTGGTGCAATAGCACTTGGCCATCCGATTGGTATGAGTGGCAACCGTCTGGCTTTGACTCTG
Organism: Actinomycetota bacterium; assembly: GCA_005805045.1. Classification (GTDB taxonomy): domain Bacteria; phylum Actinomycetota; class Acidimicrobiia; order Acidimicrobiales; family Ilumatobacteraceae; genus BACL27. Next base: position 10,176 of record SYNW01000128.1, on the reverse strand, counting down.
CTTCATGAACTGCGCCGCCGTGGTGGTGGCTTGGGTGCCGCTGCGTTATGTGGTGGCGGCGGTCAAGGCGACGCACTGATTTTGCGCGTCGGTTAATTTTTAACAGTAATCAACCAGTAACTTCGCGTCGACCTTCGAGCGCACGACCCAAAGTAAGTTCGTCGGCATATTCAAGATCGCCACCCACAGGCAAACCACTGGCGAGTCTCGTGACTTTCACACCGAGTGGCCGCAACACGCGTGCCAAATACATTGATGTGACATCACCTTCGGTGTTCGGATTGAGACACAAAATGACTTCTTTGACGCCTTGAGGCTCGATTCGCGCCAGAAGTTCACGAATTTTCAGTTGTTCAGGGCCAACACCATCAAGCGGACTAATGGCGCCCAATAAAACATGATATTGCCCGGAAAACTCGCGAGTCTTCTCGATCGCCACGACATCTCGTGACTCTTCGACGACGCAAATTGTTGTTGCGTCACGGCGGTCGTCACTGCAAAACTGGCACAAATCGACCTCAGAAAAATTGGAGCATCGCTGACAGAACTTGACCGTGGCTTTTGCCTTCGTAATCGACATTGAAAGTTGTTCAACATCGCGATCATCGCTCTTGATCAAATGAAAAGCGATTCGCTGTGCTGACTTTGGGCCGATGCCGGGCAAACGAGACAGCGCATCGATTAGCGCCTGCATCGGTTGGGTGTATGCAGAAGCCATTGCTAACTGCTACTTCTTGTCATCAATAATTTGCGACCCGGGAAACGCCTTGGCGAGTTCGTCGATTGGCGATGAGTGCGAACCATTCGGTGCTTTGGTCGTCTGGGAGACGTCTTCAATAATCTCACTGTCGTCCAATGGTGCGAAAGACTTGTCGGATTTGCCACGTTTTGACTCGGCAACAACAAATTTGATCTCAACTTTTTTGCCTGAAACCCTTTTCAGCGAATCAAGCAGAGTTTGCAGGTGTTCGTTCGATTTAGAAATATGCATCTCGCTTGGGGCAGCGAGAGTAAGCACGCCGTCTGTGCAATCTTTGACATTGACCGCACTGAAGAGCGCCCGAATAATCGGTTTTTGCGCCGCGACAACTTCTGGCCAATTCAACTTGATCTCGCTGTCAGCCATGACAGTAGAACTTGTCTCAACCGCTGATGTAGATGGTTTCTCGGCGACCTCACTTGTTGACGTTTTCAATGGCTGCACAGTTGGCGCGGCAGTAGGCATCGCCGAAGATGCACGACCACCAAGCTTGGCCCGACCCGTGCTCGGGTCAACAAGTGGTGGTCGGGCGATTGGCCCAGTTGCGTCACGCGCGGCGATTGCCCCAGATTCAAGACGCTCAATTCGCGACATCAGCGCGGCGATATCTGTGTTTGAATTTTGGCGCGTGAGTTTGACAAGTGCAACCTCAACCAACAACCGTGCATCGGGTGCATGGCGAATTTCAATCAAAACATCACCAAGAATCTCTATTGCTCGCACCACGCTTGCCGCACCCATGCGCCGGGCTTGATCGCCAACAACTTCGGCGCGTTCTTTGGGCAGTTGCACTAGTTCTGGTGCCATCAACGACAAGAATGCATCGCGCAAATATCGCACGACGTCTTCTGTCAGCGCGCGCGGATCGGCACCAAACTGCACGGCGGAACTCACCGCAGCGAGTGCCCGACCTGGATCGTGATCGATAAATGATTCAATAAATTCATCCAATGCGATTTGTTCTTCCACGTCGCCGCCAGACGCAACAACAAGTTCGAGAGCCGACAAGGTATCGCGCACCGAACCTGCACCGAGTTGCACGACACGGTCAATCGCCTCTTCGCTGACGACAAGTTTGGCGTCGGCAACCACCCAACGAATATGTTCTTTCAATTCTTTAAGAGGCAAAAGATGAAACTGCAAGTGTTGTGTTCGACTGCGAATTGTTTCGCTGACTTTTTGCGGATCGGTCGTTGCCAAAACGAACACCACATGATCGGGTGGCTCTTCGAGCGTCTTGAGTAATGCTGCCTCGGCGGGCTTCGACAGCATGTGCACTTCGTCCAAAATAAAAACACGATGTCGACCCGGGTTACCGAGTGCCGCCCGTTCGATTAGGTCGCGCATGTTGTCGACACCGTTGTTGCTCGCAGCATCGAGTTCGAGCACGTCATAGCTTGAGCCGGCATCAATCGACACGCATGATCCGCACTTACCGCACGGTTCACCATCTTTCAATTTTTCGCAATTCAGAACTTTCGCCAAAATTCTCGCGGTAGATGTTTTGCCTGTGCCTCGTGGTCCAGAAAATAAATAGGCCTGACCTTCGCGATTGTTGATCACCGCATTGCGCAAAGCCCGCACTACATGGTCTTGACCTTTGAGTTCATCAAAGCGACGAGGCCGATATCGGCGATACAGGGACTGGGTTGCCATTTCGTAGCGAGCCTACCTATGGGGTGGTTCACAGCGAGTCAGCCCCATAATTAACTACTCTTTATATACGTAGATGCCTATTTCACAAAACAAGCGACCCGCTAAGTTCTCGGTTCTATTCGGGCTAATTGGCCTGTTGCTGACCTTCGGCTTTTTTGACACCTTGGTCAATGCGGCGGCAGCGGGCACAAACCAACTCAGTTCATCAAACCCATCGCCCGGCCAAGTTGTTTCAGTGCCACCAACTCAGTTGCAATTGGTTTTTCGTGATCCTCTGGCAAACCCCGAAGTCGCCACTTCGATGGGTTTGTCGCTCGCCTGCAACGGCACGCTTGTTGGACTCGGAGTGCCACAACTTGGTACTGATTTTAAAACCGTATCGGTCGCACTGACGCAAATTCCGCCGGCGGGATCGTGTGTTGTCAGTTGGGCATTGCCTGATCGAAGCCTGGGTTCGTTTCAATTCACTTCGGCAGTTGCAATTCAGTCAACCGTGCCAGGGGCGACAGATGGCGCGGGAACACCCGCAGCCCCGACGATCATCGGCGAAACGATTGAACAGCAAGAATCTGGGCCTCGCGTCGGTGGCATTCTCGCGTTGCTGCGAATCTTTGAATACCTGTTGATGTCGGCGTTGTTTGGTGGCCTTGCGCTGATCGTGACTGCGTGGCCTGAAGGCCCAACATACGGAGTCATGATTCGCTACATGCGACTCGCGTGGATTTCTTGTGTCGCCACGATGTTTTTTGTTCTCGTGCTAACGACGATGCGCGAAGAGTCGCAGGGTTTCATCGCGTCATTGAACCTGTTTGGCTGGTTTGGTGCATTGAACACTGGAACCGGCGCCATTTTGATTCTGCGTTTCGTTTTAATTTGTGCTTGCGGTTGGGTTGCATTGTTCCCTTATCGAATCAACGACCCGGCATCACAGTTGATTGCCGGCGCGATCATTGTTTCGATGATTGCCACGCTTGGTTTGTCGCGACTCGGACAAGATGTCGCGATTTTTAGTTATGTCCTCGGCGTCATCCATGCCATCGCCATGGCTTATTGGATTGGTGGTCTGTTGCTGCTCTCGCGCGTTGTGCTGATTGGCCCTGGGTCTTCAGATCTGGTGAGTGCGATGCGAGCATTTTCGCAGCACGCGGTTATCGCCTTCGGTGTAACGATTTTTACCGGTGTGCTGCAGGTTTATCTGCTCGACGGCTCGTCCATATTCACTAGCGGTCACGGTCGGCTCGGAGTTCTGAAGGTGATCTTCGTTTCGGTGATGATCTTCATCACCCTGGTGTTGAAAAATTTCGTGCTCGACCGACTCAAAGATGGCAGTCGACTAAGTGGCGCCATGGCGTGGCGACTTCGCCGTGCCGTAACAGTTGAACTTTGCTTTGCTCTAGTCGCACTGATCTTCACATCATGGCTGGTTTCAACGACACCGCCCAAAGCAAAAGCAGATGTACGAGTGACGACGGCGACCTATGCGTTCAGGGAAGAACTAAAAAATGACAGGTTTCATGTCGTAATTTCGCTGACACCTGGCGTCACTGGCACGAATGCGATGCGCATCGAACTTGTTCAGCCGCGTCGAATCAATAACTTCGCGGTCAAGTTGATTCCACAAGCAATCGGATTTTCGGGAATTCAAATCAATGTTCCGTTGTCGCGCCCGGGCGCGGCGATTGTCGCGGGCGACGGGTCGTTTATCCTCAATGCACCCGGCATTTGGAACATCGAAATTTCTGGTACGACGACAACTGGCGACTTGACGCCGTTGGCCACGACGCTGGCGGTTACGCAAGCACCAGATGCTCTAACTGCGACAACTCTGCCAACCGCAACGACAATTGGCGGTTAGACCACAAGATGAGCCGTCGGCCTGGTGGCAAGTATCGTGAGTTCTGTGAATAGCAATTCAATGGATGAGAAACTTGCCGACCTAAAGGCTCGCAAAGCGGCGGCTTTTACGGCAGGTTCGCCAAGATCGATTGAACGCCAACACGAAAAAGGCAAGTTGCTCGCGCGCGAGCGAATAGATGCGCTGCTGGACGAAGGAAGTTTTCACGAACTTGATTTGCTGGCGCGACATCGTGCCCATGCTGCTGGTCTGGAAGAACACCCATATACGGACGGCGTTATCACTGGCTGGGGCACGATTGGCGGACGCAAAATTTTCGTGTTCAGCCAAGACTTCACCGTGTTCGGCGGTGCGCTGGGTGAAGTATTCGCCGAAAAGATTCACAAGTTGATGGATCTTGCGCTCAAAGTTGGCGCTCCGTTAATTGGTTTGAACGACGGAGCGGGCGCCCGAATTCAAGAAGGCGTCGTTTCGTTGGCGAGTTACGGCGGCATTTTTCACCGCAACGTGCAATCCTCGGGCGTGATTCCACAAATCAGCGTCGTGCTCGGGCCGTGTGCGGGTGGTGCCGTTTATTCGCCGGCAATGACCGACTTTATTTTCATGGTGCGCGAGTCCAGCCACATGTTCATTACTGGTCCAGATGTTGTCAAGACGGTTACTGGAGAAGATGTCACGCTCGAAGAACTGGGCGGCGCAATGAGCCACGCGTCAAAGAGTGGTGTTGCAACTTTTGTTTCGGCTGACGAGAAGGCGTGTCTTGAAGACGTGCGCTATCTGCTGAGTTTCTTGCCACAAAACAACATGGCCGATGCGCCATCTATCAACGCGAGTGATGACCCATTGCGCCAATGTGATTTGTTGCGCACGATTTTGCCGCCGTCGGCAAGCCAGCCATACGACATGAAAAAAGTGATCGCTGAAGTCGTGGACGATGGCGAATTTTTCGAATACTTTCCTCATTGGGCAAAGAGCATCGTCTGTGGTTTTTCGCGTCTCGACGGCAGGACGGTTGGCATCGTCGGCAACCAGCCGATGGTTTTGGCTGGCGTGCTGGACATCGAGTCGAGCGAGAAAGCTGCGCGCTTTGTGCGCACCTGCGACGCATTCAATATCCCATTGATAACTTTCGTGGATGTGCCCGGTTTCTTGCCGGGCGTCGATCAAGAATACGGCGGCATCATTCGTCACGGCGCAAAACTGCTTTATGCATATTGCGAGGCAACCGTGCCACGAATTCAAGTGATCACACGCAAGGCTTACGGCGGTGCCTATGTCGTGATGAATTCAAAATCGATAGGTGCAGACCTTGCATACGCGTGGCCGACGGCCGAACTTGCAGTGATGGGGCCACAAGGTGCGGTTGAAATTGTTTATCGACGCGAGCTGCAACAAGCCGCCAACCCTGCTGAGCGACGCAAAGAACTTGTGGCTGAATACGCGAAGAAATATGCGAACCCATATGCGGCGGCCGAGCGCGGATACATCGACGATGTAATTGATCCCGCGGAAACTCGCGCAAAACTTATCGCGGGACTGAAGATGTTGCAGTCAAAGCGCGAAGAGTTGCCACGGCGCAAACACGGAAACATGCCATTGTGACGATTGAGAATACAGTTTCGCCGACGCCATCTGCAGACGAGGCCGTTGCAATCACGACCGCGCTCGAGATGTTGTGGCCAAAACCGCGACCAAACACGTCGACAACGGTGCAAACTTCTTGGAGATTCAGCGGCCGATCATGGACTGATTCAGTTCTGGCACGTCGCAGCCGACCAAACTAAAAATGTCCGGTCCGCTAAGTGATTTGCGGGTCATCGACCTGTCGACAGTCTTGGCTGGCCCAAATTGTGCGCGTTACTTCGCTGACTTCGGGGCCGATGTAATCAAAATTGAAAAACCCGGCGTTGGCGACAGCCTGCGCGGCATGGCATGGAGAGATCCGCGCGACGGCACGGGTTTGTGGTGGAAGTTGGTCAATCGCAACAAACGGAATATTGCGCTCGACTTGAAACTCGATGATGACCGCGAAGTTTTTTTGAAACTAGTTGACGATGCCGATGTCTTAGTTGAAAATTTTCGACCGGGCACTCTCGAGCGACTCGGAGTCGGGCCAGATGTTTTGCTGAAACGCAACCCGAGTTTGGTGATCACACGCGTTTCAGGTTTCGGGCAAACTGGCCCATATAAAGATCGACCGGGTTTTGCATCGATTGCCGAGTCAATGTCTGGGCTGGCAGCAATTAGTGGCGACCCAGATGGCCCACCGATGTTGCCACCAATTGCTTTGACCGATGAAGTCACTGGCGTCGTTGCAGCGTTTGCGACGATGGTCGCACTACACAGCAAAGTCGGCCAAGTAGTCGATGTCAACTTGCTTGAAACGATGTTTCAAATCATGGGGCCATTGATCTCGTTGTTTGTCTTGACTGGCGAAGAACAACCACGACTTGGTTCGCAACTGCCATATACGGTGCCACGCGGTGTTTATCAATGTAAAGACGGTAAATGGGTCGGCATTTCAGCAAGTTCAGACACGGTTGCAGCGCGAGTTGTCGAAGTTTTGGGGTTTGCAGGTGATGAAAGATTTCTGACTTTCTCTGGTCGAGTTAAAAATCGTGCAGTGTTGCACGACCTGATGACGAAATACTGTGCGAGTCGCGAAAGCGAGACAGTTCTAAAAGTGTTCACCGAGGCGGAAGCCGCGATTGGGCCGGTGCTGTCAATGGCTGATATCGCAGTTGATCCACATTTTGCGGCGCGCCAAGCGATCAAAGTCGTTGGTGCTACGCCAATGCAAGGTCTGTTCGCCTCGTTATCGGGCACACCTGGCGAACTACGGTGGGAAGGTCGCACGCTAGACGCCGATGGCGAGGAGATTCGCAAAAATCTCTGGAGTAAATGGTAGAAAGCAGAATCTTTTGAAGAATTGGTCGAGGGGTACAAAAGTTCTGGCGCTCACTTCTATTGGTGTGATGCTGGTTTCTCTCGACATCAGCATCGTCAACGTCGCATTTGGGTCGTTTGTTGCCGAGTGGCCAGAGAGTCGACGCACATTGACGTGGATTTTTTCTGCTTACAACATTGCCTACGCTGCAGGTCTGTTGACCGCGGGTCGCCTCGCCGATGCATTCGGACGCAAGCGAGCCTTTCTTTCAGGTTTGATGATTTTTATGCTCGGCTCAATTCTCTGTGCTGTTTCACCAACTGCGATCTTTATGGTTATTGCGAGAGTCATTCAGGCAGTCGGTGGGGCAATCCTCACACCTGCTTCATTGGCACTCGTATTGCCCGAGTTCGCAATTGAAAAGAGATCTGCAGCAATCGGTGTTTGGGGCGCGGTCGGCGGAATCTCCGCGGCGAGCGGACCAATGGTTGGTGGTTTTTTGGTCGACACTTTCGGATGGCACTCGGTTTTCTTGGTAAACGTGCCGTTTTGTTTGTTGGCTTTTGTCATCGGTTTGAAGTTGCTACGTGAGTCGCACGATGAAACAGCGCCGCGAACAGTCGATTATTTCGGAGCACTTCTGGTGGTTATGGGTGTTGGACTACTCACATTGATGATTGTGCAAAGTGACGAATGGGGTTGGATTTCGAATCGCTCATTGATTATTTTCGCAATTTCTTTTTTACTTCTCGGCGCATTCATTTGGCGGTGCAATCAAGTTGCACACCCGGTGCTCGACTTGCGTTTGTTTAAATTGCCTTTCGTCACCGCCGCGGCGATCGGTGGCTTTGCATTTTCGATGGGTTTCTTTTCGATGATTTTTGTGAACACTCAATGGCTGCAAGTGGTCTGGGGTTACAGCCCTTCTTTGTCGGGTCTTGCCGGTTCGCCTGGTCCATTGGCGGCAGCGATCGTCGCAGCACCCGCAGGAAAACTCGCCAATCGCATCGGACACGGCAAAGTTGTTGCAACAGGAGCATTGATCATGTCATTTGGTATCGGATGGATGAATTTTTTCATCTCGCCCGAAATTCATTATTGGGATTTCTACTTTCCGACCATGGTCGTTACCGGCCTTGGCGTTGGTCTTTGTATCTCGACAATTTCGAGTTCAGCAACGGCATTTTTGCCGCAACCCAGATTTGCGATGGGTTCGGCACTCAACAACACTTCACGACAAATAGGTGCTGCACTTGGCATCGCGCTAGTTAGTTCATTGCTAGTTGCTGCAACAAAAACCGATGATCCAACGCGCGGCTTTCATACGGCATGGCTATTAATCAGTGGCGTAATTCTGCTCTCAGGTCTGGCGATGCTGACGCTATTTCGTCGGCCGACTGCCGAGCAACTCGCCCAAGCGACTTAAATCGCCACGCCAACCGGGCAAGTTACGCCTGTGCCACCGATGCCGCAATAACCGCTCGGGTTTTTGGCGAGATACTGCTGGTGATACTCCTCGGCGTAATAAAACTCGGCTGACTTTTTGATCTCGGTTGTAATCTTGCCGAAGCCTACTTGTGTCAGACGTTGCTGAAAGATATCGCGGGTGGCAAGTGCAGCAGTTTGTTGACCATCGTTCGTGAAATAAATCGTGCTCCGGTATTGGGTGCCGATGTCGTTGCCCTGACGCATGCCTTGCGTCGGATCGTGCGACTCCCAAAACATCTGCAACAACTTCTCATACGAAATTTTCGCTGGGTCAAAAACCACTAGCACCACTTCTGCGTGCATCGTGTCGCCGTTGCAAACCTCGCGATACGTCGGGTTCAGTTTGGTGCCCCCGCTGTAGCCGACAGCAGTTGTATAGACCCCATCTAATTGCCAAAATTTGCGTTCGGCCCCCCAAAAACAACCCAAACCAAACACGGCTGTCTGCATCGACCCAGGCCACGGTTCAACCATTGAATTACCAAGGACAAAATGTGAAGTGTTCATTGTGTCAGGCTATTAGATAACTATGCAATCAAGTGAACTCGAACCACGGCTATTTTTGCCGTCAGATTTTGACGCAGCACTCAAACTTAACAACATCAACGCCCCGGCCGTGGGCGAAATTGATCGCGCAACTCTTGAGTTTCTGATTGAACACTCGCTCTACTCGTTTGCGATTGGTGCAAAAACTCTGCACGCTTTTTGCATCACATTTGCCCCGGGTGCGCCATATACGAGTGTCAACTATCAATGGTTCTCGAGGAAATATTCTGATTTTGTATATCTCGACCGTATTGTTGTCAGCGAAAAAATGCGCAATCAATCTCTTGGCGCCAAACTTTACTCGGCTGTCGAACAAAGAATGCTCAAGGATCGCTGTGCGCCGTTATTGACTTGTGAGGTCAACTTAAACCCGCCAAATCTCGGTTCGATTCGGTTTCATGACCGCATCGGCTTTCGTGAAGTCGGTCAACAAGACTCAAAACCAGGGTTAACAGTAAGCATGCTGGCCAAGACAATCGCCTAACTAATGCGTGGTTTAGTTAACTACTTCAGACAGCGAACAATTGCAGTCGGTTTGGCGCTTGCATCTGGCTTGCTCGTAGCCGTAGCCAACTGGTCAGGAGTTGGTTGGAGTTGGGATACAAGCGACTATGTCGCGGTCGGAAAGAACTTTGCCAACGGCAACGGCCTGCTCGATGCCACCGGCACACCGATGACAGTGAGACCGCCAGGGCTCTCTATCTTGATTGGCGTTGGCGACTTGCTCGGACTCAGCGTAAATCTAAGCGCACAAATTTTGAATGTGATTTGTGCTGGCGTGACGGTTCTCGGCACATTTCATTTATTGAAACTTGCAAAAGTCAAGAACCCCGTTGCGTTTATCGCAACAGCATTTGTCGCATCTAGCCCCGCACTTTTGTGGCAGTACTCAATGATTTGGTCAGAACCTCCGTTCATTGCGCTTGTCGTAGTTGCGATGATCATCAGTTTGCGACCTGTGAACATGAGCAAGTTTGTATCTTT
>SYNW01000127.1 GCA_005805045.1 Actinomycetota bacterium | reverse complement strand
TTCTTCGTTTGCCGAACCAGCCGTCGTCCAAAACGAACCGTTCGACGCCGACACTTGCGGCCAGATCAGCGAGTTGTTTCAACTTTGCTTCGTCGTGATCGAAATAGACGGCTTCCCAAGTGTTCAACAGCACCTTGCGCGTTGAAAAACTCTTTTGCTTGGGCGAATTTAGGCGAACACTGCGATGAAAGTTCCATGAGGCCGATGTCAAGCCACGAGACGAATAAGTTGCAACTACCTCCGGGGTCGAATATGAACCATCAGGTTCTAGGCAAATCTCGCCGGGCATCTGCAGTTCACCAAGTTGCAGATATTTGCGACCATCGGCAAGCACCTCGGCCAACAAAACATGATTACCACTCCAGGCAAGGTGGGCTCCCCAAACTTCGCCCGACCACTCGTTTGCATCAGGCTGCACGGCCCACACGATTGGCGGATGCTCATGTGATGTGCGTCCTGTGCGATTTTCTGCTGTCCATGCACCGTGCAAAAAACTCTGGCGATGCATCGAAAATTCGTGAGCCCAACTGCCCGTCATCGTCACCAACTCCTCGGCGCTTTTCGGCAACGGCAACGTGATGCTGAGTGTGTCCAATAAGTATCGGTTCGTGCCGTTGTTGGTTACTTTTGCTTTGATCGACAAAACTCCCGATTCGCAAAGCGCTATTTCACAACACAAACTTAATTCGGCAGACGAATCGGTGCTGACGACACTCAAACTGTGCGCCGACACTGCAACCTTGGGTTGACTAAAGCGAGGTGCAAAATGTCGGCCGCCTGGTCGATGCCCGGCAAGACCAGGGCGAGCAAAACATCCGTCGCCGTGTTGTGGCACGACTGCGATCGGTGCAGTCACATCGACCGACCCGGGTTGCTTGGGCGGATAAACCTGCGCCAAGAGCAATTCTTCGTCGACCGACTCGAGTTCTCGCCCCCAGTGCACAATCACCGGCACGCCGGCAGAAACGTCGAAGACGACACTCACGCCCGATCTTCGCAAGTGAATCAAGTTCGCTGTCATGGTTGCTAACTAACGGTTACTCGATATGAAAACAAATATTTTCCCGCCTGCAGTCGATACTTTTTCAGAACATCGGGGCCACAACTTGCAGTGCCTAACCCACGGTGCGCGACGTCCAAGTGCACAACCAACTCTTTTCGCGGCCGCAAATCGACTTGATTCTCTGCGGCGAATAAGTCGTGCGCAGAATAATTGGTCGCCGAAAAATGCATCGCCGAAGGTTCTAGAACTTCAACTCGCACGATTTGGCCTGAACTACTTGAAATCAATTCCAGCCAACGCATGTCGGTGCGCAAACCAAACTCTTGGGGCACCAAATATGGCTGTACGTCCGGCACTGCTGTCCATTCACCGAGCATCGAACCGCTGTTTCGATCCGGATAATTCTCACCAGGGCCTCGCCCAAACCATCTGATCGAGTCAAACCCATCTGGCAAAGAAAACTGAACTCCGATTCGCGGCAGATCGTCCAGCGATTTCGGCACGACGACACGATGTTCAAAGATTATTGTCCGACCATCTTTGCTGGATGTACGCACCACTTTGTGATCAACAAGATCTTCGGCGCTCACTCGATCCAAACCAACCTGCTGCCAATTTCTGAGCGCTTGACCACCAGTACCCTGCTTTTCGAGCAACTCGGGCATCAACTTATAGCCGTCATTGTCCACAGGCGCACGCCAAACGCACAAACCAACAGGCGAAACCAGCAACTTTTCAAACGCCGAAATTGATCCGTGGTCCGCCGCACCGCCGCGTAACTCGACTTTGACCTTGGTGCGAGGCTTGCGTTGCAGTTCAATTTGATCCCACGCAACGCAGTGATGCTTCGGTGCAAACCACTGATCACGTTTAAGGCGCCAATAAATATTTAGGTACACATCACTTTTTGTGGGCGCCACAACCGGGCATGGCAGCGCAAAAAGTTTCGTCGACTTTGCATCGACCTTCCATGCGGGCAACTTTCCATGCTTGGTCACTTTGCCGTCGACCAACAATTCAAAACTTGCAACATAATCTTCTGAACCAACAAAAGATTGTCGGTTGGTCAGCAATATTTTTTTACGACCATTGACTCGCCGAGACTCAGCAGTTATGGGACGGTAGACCCAGGCGACCTCTTGCATCGCCGGGTGCGGCTCGCAGTCTGACGAAACAAGTCCGTCAGCCACAAAATTTCTGTCGTTCGGTAGATCCCCAAAATCTCCACCTACCGCCAGACGCAATTTGTCTGCACCAACTCGCTGACGCAAGCCATGATCTTTGAACTCCCAAATGAAACCACCCTGTAGACCAGAAGTCGTGCCGATCACTTGCCAATAGTCGGCCAACGATCCGTTCGAATTGCCCATCGCGTGGCTGTATTCGCACATTATTAACGGACGCGTGCCAAGACCACTATCTCCATATTTTTTTATCGCGTCAATCGACGCATACATCGGGCAGACAATGTCGCTCGCACGCAAGCCACCATCAACCCAATTCGAAGTCGAAATTCGATTTTTGTCACCATGAAAAATTGCACCTTCATAATGCAACGGCCGCGAAGAGTCAGTGCGCCTAATCCATCCTGCTAGTGCGTCGTGATTGGCGCCGTACCCGGTTTCGTTGCCGAGACTCCACAAAATTATCGACGGATGGTTTCGATCGCGCTGCACCATTCGCGCGCCTCGCTCGACGAACGCCGAACGATAACTGTCGTCATCGCAGATGCTCGTGTTAAATGCGTGACCCTCAATGTTGGCTTCGTCGACCACATACATGCCGAGTTCATCGCAGAGTTGATAAAAGGCGCTGTTATTCGGGTAATGCGAACAGCGAATCGCCGTGATGTTATGGCTACGCATCACGACCAAATCACGACGCATATCCTCAATCGAAACTGTGCTGCCAGTATCCGGGTGGTGATCATGACGGTTGACGCCAAAAATCCAAATTGGCTGGCCGTTGACCAGAAGTTTGCGATCTTTCACTTCGACTCGACGAAACCCAATTTTTGTTCGCACGGTTTCGATCACTTCGCCCAAAACCGTGACCAATTCAGTTTCAACTTGATACAAGTTTGGTACCTCGGCTGACCAAGCCGCACAATTTTTGACCGTCCAGTTAAAACTCGTCTTGTGACCCACAAACAAATACGGTTGCGTAGCAACATGTGGCACAGTCTTTGACCGTGTCTGACCAACCAATTTTCCGCTTGGTGAGAACAAACTCGTCCTTACTGTGAAGCCAGCTTGGTTATCACCCAGAAATCGCACTTCTGTCGTCGTCGTCAGATTGCCAAGTTTTTTCTTGCTGTCAAAATCTGTGTCGCAAACAACATCGACAATGCAAACTTCATCACGTGATTCGATGTGAATGCTGCGATGCAAACCAGCCATCCACCACTGGTCTTGGTCTTCGATAAAGCTCATCGCGCTATATCGCACTACAACGATTGCCAAAATATTTTCGCCCGTCACAAGAAATTTGCTGATGTCATATTCGCTGGGCAAACGACTATCGGTGCCGTAACCAACGAATTCGCCGTTGATGAATACCGCATGCACACTCTCGGCGCCGCCCACGCTGAGCACGGTTTGCGATCCACACCAATCAGTTGGCACTGCAAGTCTGCGACGATAGACACCCGTGGCGATTCGCTCTGGCAACTCTGGTGGTGCCCCACTAAACGGCATCTGAACATTCGTGTAGTGCGGCAAGTCACCCGTATCTTGCATCGTCCAGTTTCCTGGTACAACCACTGTCTTGCCTCGTTGCAAATCTTTCAACACAACCGCATCGACATCATCTGGGTGCGAAAACAGATTAAACGACCATTCGCCGTCAAGCGATAGTCGCTTTTCGCGCACGATTGTCGAATGCATCGGCAAACGATTAATTTGATTTATTCGTGGGTCAGCCCACGGGCGCAAGTTACCGATTGTTGGCAGCATCGCAAAAGTCGCCCATGGCTCAAAAGATACACTGCTTAATCTGTGCGACAAGATCCATGGCTGAACACATTGGTGCACATTGTCGAGTCACGACAGAGTCGCCCAAATTTGCCGAGTGATAAGTGTCCATTTTGCGTGGGGGGCCTAGAAGCACCACAGCCATACAAAATAAAATCATTTGTCAATCGTTGGCCCGCAATGTCGGACGATCGTTGCGAGGTCGTGCTCTACGCGAGCGAGCACAACTCTTCGCTGGCCGATTTATCGGTTGAAAATATTACGGAACTCGTCGACTTGTGGGCTTCACGCAGCGTCGCGCTGATGAGTCGCCCAGATGTACAAAGCGTCCTAATATTCGAGAATCGCGGTCGCGAAGTTGGTGCAACGATTGATCACCCGCACGGTCAAATTTACGCATTCGACCACATACCGCAACGCACCGAGCAGCGACTCAAAAACAAATGGCGTCCAGGTTCGGATCAACAACGACGCATCGTCGAACACGACGGCTGGGCCGCCTGGGTGATTTCGGCGCCGATCTATCCCGTATCGATTGAAATCGCACCACAAAATCAAGTCGCGAATCTCTCGGCATTAAGTTCGCAAGACCGAACATCATTCGCAACAATTCTGAAAGATGTGCTACAACGACTTGATCGGCTCTTTGAAAGCAAGACGCCGTACATGATGTGGATAAACCAAGATGCAAAAAACTATTCAGATGCGTGGCTGAATGTCGAGATCATTTCACCTTGGCGCGACAAAGATGTTTCTCGCTTCATCGCCGCAGCCGAAATTGCAACCGGCGAATTTTTTAACCCGGTAAATCCAGAAGATCTTGCTAAGCGGCTTCGCTCCGTGAATTCGTAGAGATTCTTTTGGCAGCCGCCAGATAGACGACCGCACAAGAAAATACCGCTATTGAAGTCCATTGATTCAAACGTAAACCTGCAACATTTTTTGTCTCGTCAATGCGCAAAGACTCGACGAAAAATCGCAAAAATGTATACCCTGCGACATACATTGCGAACAGATCTCCGTCTCTGAATTTACGACGCTTCTCGGCCTTTATCAGTGCGACACAAATGAACAGACAGCCCAGCGACTCATATAGGAAGGTCGGATGAAAAGTGGTGCCGACTTCAAACCCAGCCGCCTGGGCCTTGCCCGGAGAAACTTGCAATGCCCACAACAATGTCGTGGGTTTACCAAAAAGTTCCTGGTTGAACCAGTTCCCCCATCGCCCAATCGACTGAGCAAGTGCTAGTGCTGGTGCAACACAAGTCAGGCCCGCCGCAATCGGAATGTTCTTGCTCTTCAACACCATGGCGCCGGCAACAACACCTATTGCAATTCCTCCCCAAATGCCGAGGCCACCTTCCCAAATTTTCACGACATCAAATCGGCGACCATCAAAACGTTCCCAATCAGTGATCACGTGATAAACACGCGCCCCAACAATGCCGACTGGCACGGCGATCATCGCGATTGATCCTGCGTCTTCAGGTTTGCCCAGCTGTCTATGGGTGAGGCGTTTTTTAAACAACCAAACTGCGGCGACCACGCCAAGCGCGATCATTAATCCGTATGCATTGAATCGCAACGGGCCAATCACAAGCGAACCCGCAGATGGGCTTGGCAAACTCGCAAACATCAGGTTCAGACTAGTTCTCAATGACGAACCAGCGAACGGTTGTCTATCTGCGCTCTTTGCTGGTCTACTTGATGTGTGTCCACCGCCAAACGACAGGTCGATTCTGCGGCGATTGGTGCGTTGGCGCCTGTCGCGGCTCTGATACCGATCTGGCTGATCGCAATCGTAATTTTTTGGCTACCGTTTTGGCGTTTCACCGACGTTTCGTATCCGCTTTTTGCATTTGCCTCTCTCGCGCTCGGCATCGTGCTGTTCTCAAAATCGGTTCAGCGAATTTTTCTTGCACGACTGCTCAATGCACGCAAGCCGACGCCGCAAGAAGCGGCGACTCTTCACAAATCGTGGCGCAAAGTTGCCCAAGCAAATCACATCAGTACTGAAAGTTTCGTGCTCGCGGTCGTTGACAGTCAAGACATCAATGCTTTCGCCTCTGGTGGTCACCTTGTAGTGGTCTCGTCGTATGCGATTAATGAACTCGACGAAAGCGAACTCTCCGGCGTTCTGGCCCACGAACTAAGTCACCATCTCGGCTCGCACACGGTTGCATTAACGATCGCGCAATGGCTAAGTTTGCCGATTTTGTTACTCGCGCGAGTGGGCTTTATCTTGCAACGGCTTGCTGAAGCAATATCGAATACATTTAGTTCAAAACTCACCGCGTTGAAGTTTTTTGGCTTGCTGATCTCTGCGGCACTGACGGTCGTCTCCTCACTTTTTGTGGCAGGTCTGGTCGTGGCGCAAGCGCTGAGCAGTGCCGTTGGACATGGATCTGAATTTCAGGCCGACCAACGCGCGGTGCACATGGGTTTCGGCAATGAACTTCTCACGGCGCTCAAACGAGTCAATGACGAATCTGATCTTGGTGATCGCCAGTCAACAAACAGCATTGTGGTTGCTTCGCACCCGCCGGCACACGAAAGAATTGCCCAACTTCAAATTTTACTTCGCACCGAAGATCCATTTCGATGAAGTTCAATCTTGCATTGTTCAAAAATTCGGCACGCGCGCGAAAAATCGGCGCCCTGCCGTGCGGTCTACTCGTTGGCTTCAGTCTGCCTCCATGGGGATGGTGGCCTTTGGCAATCATCGGAATCGCGACATTTTTTGCACTTTGCAATCTGGCGCTCGGCCGACTTGAACTTTTCGTGCTCGGCACGGTGTTTGCGTTCGGATGGCTGAGCCTTGGAATGATGTGGATGTGGTGGCTCACGGCTCCCGGATACGTCGCCGCAGTCTTGATCTTTTCTCTGTTTCACGGCGTCGCCGCAGTCGCCGCTGGCGAATTTGGCAACACGCCAGTCACGCGCCCGATTAGTCATTGTTTGGCAGAGGTGTTGCGCTTCTCGCTTCCATTTGGCGGGGTTCCGCTCGCCACGCTTCCGATTGCGATTTCACAAACCGCGATTGCTGATGTCGTATCTGTTGGCGGCCCAATCTTGGCGACCTGGTTTGTACTGCAATTTGGCGCCATCTTCGCTGCATATTTCAACCGACGTGAATCACGTGCGAAAGTGTTTCGACTCGCAGTCGTTTTAGTCGCACTGCAAACCTTTGCACTAACGATCTCGTCGTCAAATCCAACCGGTGAAACTCTGCGCATCGCCCTGGTCCAGGGTGGCGGGCCACAAGGTGTCCTCGCAATCAATGCTTCGGCGCGTGACGCCGTCGACCGCCACTTGAAAGTAACGCGAACTCTGCTGCGAACCGACAATTTGGATGCTGTGCTCTGGCCTGAAAACGTAATCGACGTGGTCGAATTCAAAACAAGCAAAGAATTCACCGAAATAGTTGCCGAAGCCGCACGACTCGACGCCGAATTTGTGGTTGGCATCACCGAAGACGCTGGTCCAAGCAAATTCACCAATGCCCAAGTAGTCGTGAAACCAACCGGTGAAATCACCTCTCGTTATGACAAAGTGCGCCGCGTTCCGTTTGGAGAATACGTGCCGAGTGGTTTGCGCAGTTTTCTAAGCGCAATCGGCGCTCCAATGAATCGCATTCCAAATGACGCGGTGGCCGGCCAAGACCCGGCGGTACTTGACATGAAAAACACCAAAGTTGCCGTCGTAATTTCGTGGGAGGCGTTTTTTTCGGGACGAGCCAACAGTGGCGTCGAAGCAGGCGGCAAAGTTTTAGTTAACCCAACCAATGGTTCAAGTTATACGGGCACCATTTTGCAGTCTCAGCAACTTGCCACGAACTCACTGCGCGCCCGCGAAACCAGTCGATGGACGCTTCAGGCCGCAACAACCGGATTCAGCGCCGTGATTTCACCGCAAGGAAAAATAATCGATCGTCTTGACATTGGTGTCGCGCAAACTTTGATCGTCGATGTTCCATTACGTTCAGGTAGGACTTTCTATTCTCGATTGGGCGACGCACCATATATCTTCGCATTACTGATCGCACTCGTCTTGATTGGGTTGGCCAAGAGACGAGAACTCTCCCCACGATGACCCGACCACGAATCATTCTCACGGGTGAAAATATTAGATGCGAAATTGATCCACAAAATGGTGGCCGAGTTTCATCGCTAATTGCCCATGGCCGAGAACTCTTGGTCGCACAAAACGGAGAGACAAATCTTCAGCAGTGGGGCTTGTACCCGATGGTGCCATATGCAGGTCGTGTGCGCAACGGCAAGTTCAACTTCAACTCACAAAATCATCAACTCGCGACGAACCTGCCGCCACATGCGATTCATGGCACGGTGTTTGATCGTCCATTCAGGGTCGTTGAATCTTTGCCGACAAGCGTGACAATGCAAATTGACCTCGGCCCACAATTTGGATTTTATGGTGAGGTAAATCAGACGATCACGGTTGAAGACGACGCGGTTAACTTCCAACTTGAACTTTCGACTTCAAATGAGAAAATGCCGGGTCAAGTCGGCTGGCACCCATGGTTCGCTCGTCCGTGTCGAATTGAAACCGCTTTCAAAAAAATGTACGTGCGTGACGAATTTGGTATACCAACGGGTGCAACAATTAATCCGCCAGCGCCGCCGTACGACGATTGCTTCACAGATTCGCAACATGCGCCAAAAATTATTTTTGACGACGCGATCACCGTAACTATCGATACCGACTGCTCACATTGGGTGATCTATGACCAAACTGACCACGCAATTTGTGTCGAACCACAATCAGGTCCACCTGATGGTTTCAATCTCGAGCCGTTCGTGATCACGCCCGCCACACCACTCACGAAGTTCATGCGACTCTCAGTTGCTAAGTAACAATCACCAAGCTCACGCCAAGAGAGTCTGAACAACCTCACGGTAGGATTTTCTGATGACCAAACCGTTTGACATCAACGGTCCGATACGAATCGCGTATCTCACCTATCGTGGAAAGCCCCACGTCGGTGGCCAAGGTGTTTATTCGCGCCACCTGACCAAAGCACTTGTCGATCTGGGACATCATGTCGAAGTCTTTAGCGGCCAGCCGTATCCGATCATCGATCCACGCATTGAACTGCACAAATTGCCCAGCCTTGACATCTTCAACGATCACAACCCTGGCAGATTTCCTGCATATTGGGAGTTGAACACTTGGCCAAATTTCGTCGAGGCTGCGCTGTTTTTGAAGGGCACTTTCGGCGAGCCGCTCTCGTTCAGCATGCGCGCCCATCGAGTTCTGCGTGATCGCGTCAACGACTTCGATCTCGTGCACGACAACCAATGTCTGGGTTCATCAATTCTCAAGATTGAAAAAATTATTCCGACGATCGTCACGTTGCATCACCCAATCACAAAAGATCGCACACTTGAAATGGCACACACCCCAACTTGGTGGAAGCGTCGAGCAATCGGCCGTTGGTATTCATTCGTTTGGATGCAGGGTCGAGTCGCCAGCAAGATGCCCCGCGTGGTGGTAGTCAGTGAAAACTCAATCAACGACATCCACACCGACATGGGCGTCGCCAAAGATCACATGCGGCTGGTCCCAGTTGGTGTCGACCCAGATTTGTTCAAGCCAATTCCGTCAATCCAAAGAAAACCCGCTCATCTAATTACAACGGCATCTGCTGACGTCGCCCTCAAAGGCCTGTCATTTTTACTCGAGGCAATGGCGAAACTTCGCACCGAGCGCGAAGTTCATCTCACGATTATCGGCAAACCTCGCGCAGGTGCAAGTGCCGACTTAATCGAGTCACTCGGCCTACAAGACTGCATCAGTTATGTCTCGGGTGTGAGTGATGAAAAAATCGTCGAACTTTATGCATCATGTGAACTTGCGGTAGTGCCAAGCCTCTACGAAGGTTTCAGTTTGCCGGCAATCGAAGCGATGAGCACGGGCATCTGTCTCGTCGCCACAACCGGCGGTGCACTGCCCGAAGTCACCGGTCGTGACGGCGAAACTGTTTTGTCGTGTCCCCCTGCAGACGCAGATGCACTGGCGACGGCAATTCGTCGGGGTCTTGACGACAAAAATCTACGCGAGAAAATCGGACTAGCGGGTCGCCAACGTGTGGCCGAACGCTGGAGTTGGCGTCACTGTGCTCAGTTGACGGTTGACCAATATCGCCAAGTGCTCTCGATGCCGCACAACGTTGCCAAGTTGGCGAAAAGAGATGCCAGATAATGCTGACAATCAGATTTGATCGCCTAAATTTAAAACCAGGAGACCTTTTTCTTGACGCCGGTACTGGCTTTGGTCGACACGCATTTGAAGCAGCGCGCCGCGGAGCACGAGTTGTGGCCCTCGACTACGCCGAACAAGAAGTAACCAGTACCCGTGCAACATTTGCTGCGATGTACGAAGCCGGCGAACTAAGAGGTGAGTCATTCAATGGCGTGGTGCGCGGTGATGCAACGCGACTGCCGTTCAACGATTCGACATTCGACTGCATCGTCACATCGGAAGTGCTCGAGCACATTCACGACGACACATCGGCAATCAACGAATTCGTTCGCGTTCTTCGCCCTGGCGGCACTCTCGCCGCAACGGTGCCGTCATGGTTGCCAGAAAAAATAAATTGGGCGCTTTCCGACGAGTACCACGCACCGTTCGTTCAAGGTGGCCATGTTCGCATTTATCGTGGCGCCGAATTGCGTTCAAAAATTGCGCGGGCTGGTCTAACAGTTGACGCAACTCATAAAGCCCACGGCCTGCACTCACCTTATTGGTGGTTGCGCTGCGCGGTTGGCCCACAACGCGAGGATCACAAAGCCGTCGCAATCTATAAAAAATTCCTTGAGTGGGACATAATCTCTGCGCCAACCATCACTCGCGCCCTCGACAAGGCTTTGAGCCCCGTGATCGGCAAGAGCTATGTCGTCTATGCAACAAAGCCCGTCAATCAACTCGTAGGCACAAAATCGTGAATCTGCAGCAAAAATCGCTGGCTACAAATCGTGTACTTACGAACGCCCAACTTTTGCAGACGGCTAAATCAATCGCCAATCTGCAACGCCCATCTGGAATGATCCCATGGTTTGAAAACGGTCACTGCGACCCGTGGAATCACGTTGAAACTGCGATGGCACTTGATGTTATGGGCTTGCATGAAAATTCATACCGCGCGTATCAGTGGCTGCGAAGCATGCAGCGCCCAGATGGTGCATGGTCGAACTACTACAACTTTGACGGCAGCATCAAAGACTTCAAACTTGACAGCAATGTTTGCGCATATGTCGGCACTGGGCTTTGGCATCACTGGTTATGCACACGAGATATTGGCGAACTTCGAGAATTTTGGCCGATGCTTAAAAACGCGATGAACTGGGTGCTGCAAATGCGCCTTGCTAACGGCACTATTTTGTGGGCTCGCGAAGAAAACGAAAAACCTTGGGATTACGCATTGCTGACTGGTTGCTCCTCAATCCGCCATGCATTGATTTCGGCAGCGAACGTTGCCGACGTACTCAAGACACCGAAGCCCGAGTGGTATGAGGCTGCAGCAAAAATAGACGAAGCGATTCGTGAAATGCCGCAAGTTTTTGAACCAAAAGAACGCTGGGCGATGGACTGGTACTACCCGGTTTTGAGTGGCTCACTGACCAGTTCGGCGGCCAAGGCCCGCCTTGAGGATCAGTTCGAAACTTTTGTGATGCACGAGAACGGTGTACGTTGTGTCAGCGACGAGCCTTGGATCACCGCCTCTGAAACTGCTGAGTGCTCGATGGCTTTTGCGGCCATTGATGACATCGACACGGCACAGTTTCTGTTGAATACGACTTCTCACCACCGCAGACACGATGGCTCATATCTCACGGGATTGGTTTATCCAGACAAGGTCGTCTTTCCAGCGGATGAAACTTCGGCTTACACAGGTGCTGCGATTATTTTGGCCGCGGATTCGCTGTATTCGATTTCGCCCGCAGCGAGAATTTTTCGCTACGACGCATCAATCGACGGTTAAACCTTTCTTATCGCTTGGTCCTGCGTAAAATGCGCAGCGATCCGGTTGCTGAAATCTCGTCGAATTGCCCAGAATCAATCGCCGGTTGATAAATAAATTTGTACGGTGCCTGACCGCCGTCTTTTGGGTCAGAAAAAATGTCATGAATCGCCAGACAACCACCCACTGCAACCTTTGGTGCCCATCCCTGGTAGTCAAGTCGCGCTGGCTCGTCGCCATGGCCGCCGTCAACAAAACAAAAAGCCAACTCAGAGCTCCATTGTTGGCTCACCAGTCGTGACTCGGCGACAATCGGCACCACGACCCCACCAATGCGGGCTTTTTTCAATGTCTTCAGAAATGTCGGCAGGGTGTTCAGATTTTGTGTGCGCGCATCTACCAGCGATTCGTCGAACCACTCCCAACCCTTCTGATTCTCTTCGCTACCTGAGTGATGATCGACCGTGAACAAGAAAGTCTTGCTGATTTTGGCGGCCGCACCGAGCCAGACAGTTGAGCGACCGCAATATGTGCCGACTTCAACGATCGGCAATCCTGGCAATTCACTGCACGCCGCACATGCCGCCACAAACAAAGCATCGCCTTCGGCCTCAGGCATGAACCCTTTGGTCGCCAACGCGACTTGTCTTAGCCCTGGATCCATCTCTGTCATATTGACTGCTACAAATTCAACGCTCGTGCAAAATTTTCACGCCACATCTGCTTCCAATCTGGCGAATAGTTGGCGAACGATTTTGCAAAATTGCGCCTCGCCGTCTGTACTTCTTCGCTCAACCACCATCGATCAACATCGCCTTCAACGGCATTTGCGTGCGCAGCCGCGCTTGAACCAGACAAATGCAAAATGCCGACTTTGACCAGATCTTCAAGCAACGCTTTGGCGTCTGGCCTGAACCGATAGGCGTCGACGTCGTAGAAACAAATCGTCGGGACATCGTTGCCCAGTGTTTCAAGCCATGAAGTGCCCAAGTAGTTATGAAACACCAACCGACTATTTGCGTACTGTGAAAAAATATTTTGAGAATTATCGAATATCGAGCCAGTGCTCGCTCTCAAAATTGCGTCTTTTTGTTGTGAGCCATAATCTCCCGGGAACAAACGAATTCTTAACTCGGTTTTACTTTCACGCGTGCGCACAAAGTCGGCAGTCTGGTCATACATCGTCTGCAAGGTGCCCGACAACGGAAAATATTGCAACCGATAAATCTGTTGTGGCTGATCAAAACAAATCAACGAATCAAATAGTTTTTCTGGTCGCTTGAAATCAGGTGTAACCGGGGGTAGCGGCACTGTATTGCTGCTCCCACGACTCCAGCCCCATGTGTAATAGGTGTCGGCGACTCGTGATTCATAAACTTCGCCGACATGCGTCTCGTCTAAGCCATACCAGCCGCCATGCTGGTGATAGTGCAACTTCGTGCCTTGCTCGCACCAATCAGCGACCAGTATTTTAAATGCAAAATGTGTCCACAGTGCCTGGGACGAATAGACGTGCCCGAATCTCATTGGTCTTGCCTTATTGACTTCGAATTTGGTGACCGCAAAACCCTCAACCGCGCAAACTGGAATGAACGCGGTAAGCACAGCATTCGCCGTCTCGCTCAGCCTCGCCCCCGTAGAAATTGCGGCGAGGTTTTTGCCTCGCCATTTCGTGTCGATTTTTGCGCGAACAGAGAATGAAAAGTCCAGATTGTCTTGACGTGCCCACTTACGCCAAGAAAACATCGCCAAAATCCAAGACCTTGGCATCTGACCAGAAAACGGCTTGACGAACAAAACTCTTGGTGACGTGCCAACTGAAAAAAGCTTGAACAAAATTGAATTGAGTTTGTCGCGCCGACCCACCGAAGCCGAATTCTTGATCACCACTTCGTCGTCAGGAATACTGATCGAATCGACGCCCAAAAAAGAAACTGACCGCAACGCCATCAACATCAAATCAGGCATTGTTTGATGCGCGGCAAAAAACTCTGCCGTGTCGCTTGCGGGTTTGATTGCAATCTTTTTTGCAGGCTGATCACTCATTTGTCTGTTGGCGGTGCCGATTGCATAATGCTCGGCTGCGACGTAGACAAGATGCAAATATCGCTCTATCCAGTCACCAAGGATGATGTCGTAATGACGCAAAGAATAATCCACGCCGTGATATTCATCCAGCAGTCGTTTGACATTCGTCAAGACGGCGACTCGCGCAGATTCAATTTCTGCAAGACCCTCGCTGACGCGTTGAGCATTCCAGACGATTGTCACTCGTTAAATCTTATCTGCAACGACAATTAATCAAGTTCCGAGGTTTATAGATGCAAGAATAGAACCATGCCTTCAGCGCTTGACGACCTGATAACGCTCTTGGATCTAGAAGTCGTCGAAGTGAATATTTTTCGTGGCGTCTCGCCAAAAGAGAATCGTCAACGTGTTTTTGGTGGTCAAGTTGCAGGTCAGGCGTTGGTCGCGGCCGCGCGCACGGTTGATGACAAGTCACGTCATGTGCACTCTCTCCACGCATATTTCTTGAGACCCGGAGACCCGACTATTCCGATTCTTTACGAAGTTGACAGGATCCGTGACGGTAAAAGTTTCACAACTCGACGAGTGATTGCAATTCAGCACGGTAAAGCGATTTTCAATCTGCAGGCTAGTTTTCAGATCCCCGAACCTGGACTTGAGTACTCCATCGAAATGCCAAAAGACCTGCCGCAAGCAGAGACATTGCCCGACTTCAAAACCCGAATGGAACCATTCAAGGATCAAATGGGCGAATGGTTCACACATCCGCGCCCGATCGACTTGCGCTACGTCGATTCAGACCCGTTAAATCGAAAAAATATCAAGAGCCCCGGGCAAAAACTTTGGATGCGAGCCGACGGCAGACTTCCTGATGATCCGGTTCTGCATGCATGCATCGTGACTTACGCCAGTGATATGTCGATTCTCGATACCACGCTGCTTCCACATGGCAGGTCGTGGACGGAGCAAAATATGCAAATGGCAAGTCTTGACCATGTGATGTGGTTTCACCGACCGTTCAGGGCTGATGACTGGTTGCTTTACGACCAGACCGCAATTTCAACATCTAATGCTCGTGGCATCTCCAGTGGCTACGTTTTTTCGCAAAGCGGCGAACTAGTCGTCACAGTCGTTCAAGAAGGATTGATTCGTTTAATTGATAAATGATTTTCAGCGACGTGAGTCCATAAACAAACTACGCAACGCCGTATAATTTTCAATGCAGTGACCCGCACCAAGCACCACGGCCTCGAGAGGCTCGTTCGACATGTTCACCGGCACTCGCGTTTCGTTTGAAATTCGTTCAGCCATGCCACGCAACAGCGAACCACCACCAACCAGATACATACCACGCTTCAAAAAATCTTGAGATAACTCTGGCGGCGCAGATCCAAGACACTTCACCACAGAATCGACCATCTGCGACACCACAGGATCAATTGCCTCGCGAATCTCTTTGGCCGTCAAGATAACTATCTTCGGCAGACCGGTAACTAAATCTCGACCACGAACTTCGGCGTCAGTGTCACCGGGCATCGGCATCGCACTACCGATCGACTTCTTAATCTCTTCAGCGGTGCGCTCACCAATCGCAATGCCGTGCTTGCGACGCACAAATGCTTGAATCTCAGCGTCAATATCAAAACTGCCGACCCGAACCGCTTCGAGTGCGACTATGCCCCCAAGGCTGATGACCGCTGTTTCGGTTGTGCCACCACCAATGTCGATGACCATGTTGCCGACAGGTTCATCAATCGGCAAATTGGCGCCGATCGCAGCGGCCACGGGTTGCTCTAACAACTGAGCATCGGCTGCACCGGCCCGACGAGTCGCGTCGGTAACTGCCCTACGCTCAACCTCGGTGATTGCCGAGGGCACGCAAATCAAAACTTTCGGTCGCGAAAACTTGGAAACACCGGCTCGTTGCAACAGCAACCGAATCATTTTTTCCGTTACTTCAAAGTCGGTGATCGCACCACCACGCAATGGCCGAACCGCGACTATGTATCCGGGCGTTCTACCGATCATCTGCCATGCTTCTTCGCCAGTCGCCAAGACCTCACCCGAGCGTCGATTCACGGCAATTACCGAAGGTTCGTTAATCACGATGCCCCGGCCTTGCATGTAAACGAGTGTGTTAGCCGTGCCCAGGTCAATTGCAAGGTCGCGTGCCATCGACTAACCCCCCGTCTGACGTTGTTTTGCCTCGCGCAACTGGCTGCGCAAGTGCTCACGAGACTCGTCAGATAGTGCATCAAGGTGACGGTGAAACGCCGCCATGCCCTCGCCAGATGTGCTCTTTCGTTCTTGAGTCAAAACAATCAGCACCAGACTCGCACCTGCGACGATTGAAACCGCCGCGAAAAAAACAGCGACTGTTGAGGCAGCAAAAATAATCACGGCATCGAACTCTTTAATTTTCGCGCGTCAGAAATCTCGTGGCTGTTGGTGCCCCAGTCGCTGCCATCCTTCCAATGTTCTTGCTTCCATATCGGCACGCTGATTTTCAGCGCGTCGATTGCGTATTTTGCCGCCGCAAAAGCCTCAGGGCGATGTGGCGACGAAACGACTACCAAGACAGAAGACTCCGTCAGTTCAATTTTGCCGACCCGATGAATGAGAGCGATTCGTCCAAGGTCGCTCCATCTCGAACGCATTTCGTCGGCGATAATTTCCAACTTAGGCACAACCTGATCTTCATATGCCTCGTAAGTAAGCGATGTCACATCAGTGCGACCCTCGGCGTTATCTCGCACAATTCCAGAAAATACGACAACGGCACCGCACGATTCAATGGCTGCCCAGTTATGGACGGCGCCCACATCTAGAACATCGCTCGTCAACTCAAGTCGAGTATCGCCTGCACACTTGCTTTGCGATGTTGACATCAAATCAAGTGTATCTCTGGAGGCGAACTGAGCCATTCGCCACTTGCAAAGAAATGATGGATTCAATTTCGGTCTAACTATCATCTGATTATGCCTCAAGACTCGGGTGATTTCTCGTCGTCGGGTATTCCTTTTTTTGATCAAATTGCTAAAGCGATGTCAAGTGCTGGTCCAGTGCAATGGGATATGGCTAGACAGTTCGCAATGATGACCGCGACAAACTCGAGTGCTGAACCTAATGTCGAACCAACTGCTCGCATCGCCGTGCAGCAACTTTCGACGGTTGCCGACCTGCATGTTCGAGATGTCACTGGTCTATCGACAGGCGATGGAACCCAACCCCCGGTGATTGACGTCGTGACAAGATCCACCTGGACACATCACACACTTGATGCATTCAAATTTTATTTTTCCGACTTTTTGGGTAACGCACCATCAGCTTCAAACGAGTCGGGTCTCGAACTTGAGTCAAACGAAATGGACGCGATGATGGCAAACCTAACCAAGATGATGGCCCCAGCAATGCTCGGCATCTCCGTTGGATCGATGATCGGACAACTTTCACTTCGTGCGTTCGGTCAATACGACCTGCCGATTCCGCGTGAGCCCAAATCCCAACTTTTGTTTGTCGCGCGCAACAGCGAAGAATTTGCCAAGGACTGGAGTATCAAAGTTGAAGACATGCAGATGTGGCTGCTGATTCAAGAGCTGACGTTTCACGCTCTGTTTCGCATCGGCTTTATCCGCAATGCCATCACTGACTCGGTTAAGCAACATGTCGCTGGTTTTCGTCCAAATCCAAATGCCTTGGGCCAACGACTCACGAATATTGACGTCTCCAATACCGACCCAGCCGCAATCATGCAACAGTTATTGGGAGATCCAACAATGTTGCTCGGTAACGAGCGCTCACCAACGCAGACGGCTCTTGCCCCCAAACTTGACGCAATGATCTCAGCGATTGTTTGCTATGTAGACCATGTCGTCGACACGGTTGCTGGTCGAATTCTTGGTAACGGCGCCCAAATTTCAGAGGCGTTCAGACGCCGCCGAGTTGAGTCAAGTTCCCAAGATCAATACGTCAAACAATTATTTGGCATTTATCTGACCGACGATCAAGTCGACCGTGGCCAACGATTCATCGCCGGAGTTATCGAACGGGCTGGCAAAGATGGTCTGGCAAAACTATGGATACGCGACGGCAATCTGCCAACCCCTAACGAAATTGCCGCCCCGGGCTTATGGATTGAGCGGATAAACCTTTAACCCGACCGATTCAAAAAGAGATAGACCGACCCGGTCATACACACAAAGCCAACTACGGCAAAGCCGACTGCACCTGGCAGGGTCAGAATTACGGCTACCAACCCGAGTCCTACCCAGGCGAGTTGATTCAGAGTTTCAAACTTGACGAACGCTCGCGCTCGGTTCGCATCTGGCGCTTCTCTTTGCACCACAGATTCAAAAGCCAAGCGCCCAACAGATCCCATGCCGTTGGTTACAGAAGTCAAAACAATTCCTGCGGTGATTCCACCAACGACTCCAGCATAAATTCCGATCATTCCAATTATCAAGAAAGCAAACAGCATCATCGCCCGCTCAGACATTTGACGCCGCAAGTATGGTGCGATGAAATTACCAATCATTATCGACAAGGATGAAAGACCGAGTGCCAACCCAAACCATGCGGTACCAGCACTTTCATCGCGTAACCAGAAAGCCACATGAAAAAATAAAAACCCGATGATCCCACGCAACAGCATCATTGAAAACGCGATTCGCCTAACTTGCAAACTTCGCAGTTCTTCTATCTCAATTTTCACGATTACTTTTGGCGTTGTTGCAACATGACGCGGCAACTGCAAACTCGCGAACCCCGCAAGCCCAAACATCACCGCCGACATAACTAGCGTGGCCCGAGAATCTATCAATTGCAACAAACCCGCCGGTACGGCGGCGGCAAAACCCATTGCGCCAGAAAGTAACCCGAGTTTTGAGTTTGCCGAAACCAACTCGTCGTCGTTTTTAACAAGTGTCGGCACGATCGCGGTTTTGCTCACGCTGTAGGTACGTGCCAATACCAATGAAATAAAGGCAAGAGCGAAAAGTGAAATTGAATTCAATCGCGAGATCATCAGAATCACGGTCAAGCAACGCAACACAGCGACGATAAAAACTGTCATTCGCCTTCCGCCTGGAATTCTGTCGATCACTGGTCCGATGAATGGTGCGACAATCGCAAATGGCGCCAAACTAACTGCCAAAAATAAAAGCACTCGACTTCGAGCAGCATCAGGACTGATGGATAAAAACAGCGAGTCTGCTAGCGCAATCGCAAAAGCCGCTTCACCACATGAAATAAACGAATGCACCCGCCCGAGACGACGCAGCGGCGACGCTGGGGGAAGACCTGACTTTGAAAAAGCTATACGCTAAGTTTCTCGTATTTATAGCCGAGCCCACGGATGGTCAAAACTAGTTGAGGTTCTGCGGGCTCTTTTTCGATTTTCGCACGCAAACGCTTGATGTGCACATCTAACGTCTTGGTGTCGCCGTAATAGTCAGTACCCCAAACACGATCAATGAGCATCTCCCGTGTCATTACTCGGCCCGCATTGGCCATCAACATATAAAGCAACTCAAATTCTTTCAGCGGCAGTTTCGTAACCTCTCCACGAATTGTCACGACATGTTGCTCTGGGTCAATTGAAACAGCGCCGATCGCGACGGTGCCGACACCCGTCAAATCACCGCCAGATTTTGACAACTCGCCGCGACGAAGAGCGGCCCGCAATCTTGCGACCAGTTCACGCAGACGATATGGCTTGACGATGTAATCGTCAGCGCCAACCTCAAGACCGACAACCGTGTCAATTTCTGAACCCTTTGCTGAAACCATGATGATCGGCACTGCACTTTTCTTGCGAATTTCACGACATACATCTGTGCCACTGACTTTCGGCAACATCACGTCTAAAAGCACGGCGTCTGGCTTGACGGCATCAAAAACTGCCAGGGCCTCTGCTCCATCGCGGGCCACTTCAATTCGAAAACCTTCGCGCTTCAATCCAACTTGAAGGGCTTCAATAAATGACTCTTCGTCGTCAACCACCAAAATTGTCGGAAGAGAATTGTTTAGACTCACGCCATTACACCTGTCTGATCTAAAACTGATTCTTCAAGTTTTTTAGTTACGCGCGGCATACGAACCAGAAAAGTCGAGCCGATGCCCTCTTCTGAACGCACATCGATGGAGCCACCATGTTCTAAAACAATGTGTCGCACAATCGAGAGACCTAAACCAGTGCCGCCGGTGGCACGGCTTCGCGCTTTATCGACGCGATAGAACCGCTCAAAAATTCGCTTCTGATCACCCTCAGCGATACCGATACCGTGATCGGTGACGCTTACGACAATCTCATTGCCTTGAGTTGAGCTTTCTACAAGAACAACTCCACCCGCTTCACTGTATTTAATCGCATTATCAACGAGATTAGAAAAGACCGATATTAATTGGGCTCGGTCACCGCGCACCAAAAGTTCAGCTGAACCAGTCAATGACAAACCTAAACCTTGGCGCATAGCAGCGTGTTGGTTCGTGCTCACTACCTCAACCAAAACACGGCTCAGATCAACTTCCGTCCATTCTTCGGTTCCACCAAATTCGACCCGTGACAAATCTAAGAGGTCATCCACGATTCGCGACATACGGTGAGATTCCGTGACGATTCGCTCAGCAAGTCGCCAAACCACTTCAGTTTCTGTTTCACCGTTGAGTGAATCAGCAAGTGCGGCAACAGCACCAATCGGCGTTTTTAGTTCATGGCTCAAATTTGCAACGAAGTCTGTCTGCACCGTGTCAATTCGTGATTTCTCGGTGATGTCTTCGACCGTCACAACGACTCGCTGATTTTCAATTACCTGCCCGCACACTTTGAAAAATCGAGTTGTGCCAGCCACCACTTCAAGAATGCGTTCACTTGACTTGGTCTCCTTGACTTCTTCGAGCATTTCATCAACTGCCTGGTCAACCAAGATGTCTACATAACGCACCCCGGTCATGGCTGTAGCCACGCTATTTCGTAACTTTCGATCGACTTTTGCGTCAACGATGACAACGCCAATTGGCAACAGATTGAGCGCGCCCATCAAACTTTCAAGTTGGTCTTCAGTATTTAAAGTGTTGACACGCAACTCGTTTTGAGGTGTGAGCCTGAGTTCTTTTGACGAGCGTTTAGAAACCAGAAATACGACGACTGCAGTTGCCGCCGCGCCAGACAAGAAGAGAATCAAGTCCACGACGAGTCTCTGAACTCAACTTTCAGTTCGTGGAAGAAAAATCTCGCCTGTTTGATCACCGACACGCGCTTTGTAGCGATCTATGCCGCCACGCTCACGAACCCAACCAGTGACTATGAATCGAGTTCTTTCGCTCACATTAACGGCGTGGTCACCGATGCGCTCATAAAATCGGGCGACTACCGCAAGTTGCACTGCTACTTGCAAATCAATTTTTGCCTTTGAGTGTGACTCAAAAATTTGCTGAATGAACTGACGATGCAAACTGTCTAGGTAAGAGTCCATGTCGTCGATCGCTGCGGCTTTTGCCGAGTCGCTCTCTTCAAATGCTTCCATGGTTGCCGCAAACAATTTTTGAGCTTGTTCGCTCATTTTCGCAATAACACCGCGCAACATTGGGTCAATATCGTGACCGTATATTCGGCGTGCTGCTTTGCAAATATTGACCACAAGGTCTGCCGAACGCTCGAGTTCGCCAGCGATCTTGATGATCGCAACAATCTGACGAAGGTCGGCCGCAACAGGTGCCTGCAGCGCCAAGATTTCAAAGCACGCGACTTCAAGCTCGTCGCTTCGTCCGTCGAATTCATCGTCTGCCTGGACTAAATAATCTGCGCCTTCAAGATCACCGCTCAACAAGACCGCTGTGGCACGCGGAATCGACTCTGTCAACGATGCCCCAAGACGAATCACTTCAGCGCGTGCCGACGCAAGGTCGTTGTGAAAATTCTTGCGAATCTCGTCCACTGTCGACACCTCTCTCAATTCTTCCTAAAACTTCAACTGCCCATAACGGTAGCCCGTCAAAGGTGAACTTTAGTCGTCAAAAAAGTTACACGACGGTGAACAGATTCAATTATCACCGAACCTGGGTCGCTACAACCCACTCGTGCAGACGCTGCTGAGCATCGCCGATTTCATCACCCGAATTATGGTTCGTCCATTTGTCGTTAACCAATTTGAAGTGATTCACATCGTCGGCCAGCAGAAAACCCAAGACTTTGTCGAGCCATGCCCGATGCTTCGGGTGCGTGAGTGGCACCAAAACTTCAACTCGCCCATCAAGGTTTCGCCCCATCAAATCTGCCGAGCCAATCAGATGCAGCGGCGACTCGTCTTCGAGGCCGTGCTCAAAGCGATATATCCGTGAGTGCTCCAGATAACGACCAAGAATTGAGCGAACCTGGATATTTTCAGACATCCCCGGCACACCAGCACGCAAACAGCAAATGCCACGAACTATCAGATTGATCTTGACCCCGGCGTTGCTCGCTGAGTAAAGC